>JAZSQH010000071.1:0-32952 GCA_045537865.1 Faecousia sp.
CATTCCCGGCTCGACGGGAATGACACTATAATTTTCTCTTTCCATAAAGAAAGAGAAAATGCTAGCGAATCTCGACACTCGGACCCAAAGAATGTTCAAAATAATTTGATTTTTTCTAAAAAACTACTTGCTTTTTATAAAAATACATGCTACAATATCTCGGTCTGAAATCAAGGTGAGTCCTCTGTGGGGCCGGGAACCATATCGCCGGAGCAACCGCCGCATGAACGCCTAATATTAAGGAGGACAAAGATATGGATTTAGTAAAGGCTCTGTCTAGCCAGTACATGAAGGAAGAGCTGCCCGAAATGCGGGTTGGCGATACCGTTCGTGTTCACGTTCGCATCAAGGAAGGCTCCCGTGAGCGTATCCAGGTTTTCGAAGGCACCATCATTGCCCGTAAGCATGGTGGCATCGGTGAGACCATCACTGTTCGCCGCATCAGCTATGGCGTTGGCTGTGAAAAGGTTTTCCCTGTTCACTCTCCCAATGTCGCTATGGTCGAGACTGTTCGTAAGGGTAAGGTTCGCCGTGCGAAGCTGTACTACCTGCGTGAGCGTTTCGGCAAGGCCGCAAAGGTCAAAGAAAGAGTTTAATGCAAAAAAGAATAAAAAAAGAGGGGAAACCCTCTTTTTTTATTGCCCAAAATCGTATATAATCATAATGAATAATAATATGCTGGGGTGAAATGCGTTGGAATATGCTTTTCATAATGAAGAGGAACGGCAGATTTCTGCCAAGAAAAATACGAAGCCGCATAAGTTAGTGAAGGTCGTACTATCCTATTTGCACGATTTGGTATTTCTGATCGCGGCCGTCCTTTTGATATTTTCTTTTTTGTTCCGTGTGGTGGTGGTATCCGGCCCTTCCATGAATAACACATTGATTGATGGCGACTGGCTGTTGCTGGTGGGTAATGTGCTGTATGGAGAACCGCAATATGGCGATATTATTGTGGCCAGTAAGGATGCCTACGAGAATGGTACACCGATTATTAAGCGTGTGATTGCCACCGAGGGACAGACAGTTGATATTGATTTTCATGCCGGTATCGTATATGTGGACGGCGAGGCTTTGCATGAGCCTTACACAAATACGCTTACCAACCAGGACGAGGGTATGACGTTCCCCCTGGTTGTGGATGAGGGCTGTATTTTTGTCATGGGTGATAACCGCAATCTTTCTAAAGATAGCAGAAGTACAGAAATTGGCTTGATCGATTGCCGTGAAGTGTTGGGAAAAGCGGTGTTTCTGTTTTGTCCCGGCGATCCGGATGGCGCAAACGGCACTAAGCAACGTGATTTTGGAAGAATTGGAGTCGTATCATAATGGCGGATAATATGAATATTCAATGGTATCCCGGACATATGACAAAAACCAGACGACAGATCGAAGCGGATCTGAAGTTGGTAGATGCCGTATGTGAGATCGTGGATGCCCGCATACCGATCTCCAGCAGAAATCCGGATATTGATTCGATCTGCGGTACAAAACCCCGTATTATCATTATGAACCGGATGGATTTGGCAGACCCGGAGTCTACCAAGACCTGGCTAGCACATTTCCGCAGCAAAGGCATGGCGGCTGTTGCCACAGATTGCAAGAGCCGAAAGGGAATCGCATCTTTTCAGCCGGCTGTTCGCTCTTTACTGCGTGAAAAAATAGAGAGAAATGCGGCAAAGGGAATGAATAAACCCGTTCGTGTTATGGTTGTTGGCATTCCCAATGTGGGAAAATCTACACTGATCAATCAGATTTCCGGCAGAAAGGGCGCAAAGGCTGAAAACCGTCCCGGTGTGACCCGCGGAAAACAATGGGTGACAGTGGATAACGGCCTGCTTTTGCTGGACACCCCCGGTATCCTCTGGCCGAAATTTGAGGATCCGGAAGTGGGTATGATGCTGGCATATACCGGCGCAGTAAAAGAAAATATTATCGATATTGAGGAACTTTCCTGCCGCTTGGCGGAGCTTTTGAATCAATACTATCCCCAGACCTTGCGGGATCGTTACGGTGTAGATGTTCCTGCGGATATGCCGGGCTATATGCTGCTGGAGGAAATGGGCCGCAAGCGTGGCTATTTGCTGGCAAGAGGAGAAATCAATACTGAAAGAATGGCCAAGGTTTTGTTGGACGAATATCGTTCCGGCAAACTTGGATATTTCACGCTTGAAATGCCGGAGGTACAGCTATGAGCCAGTGTGATATGTGGGAGATTGAAAACCGACATTTTGCAAAGGGAATTGCGCTTGTTTGCGGTGTGGATGAAGCCGGTCGTGGCCCCTTGGCCGGCCCGGTGTGCGCTGCAGCGGTGATATTGCCGCCCAATCTGGACATACCCGGTTTGGACGATAGCAAAAAGTTATCAGACAAGCGCAGACGTGAGCTGTTTCCGATTATTCAGGAGCAGGCGATTGCATATTCCATCGCATTTGCAGATGAAAAAGAGATCGATGAAATCAATATTTTGCAAGCTACTTTTTTGGCAATGCAAAGGGCGATTGACGGTTTGCCTGTAAAGCCGGAGTACGCCCTCATTGACGGTAACAGAGAAAAAGATTTCGGTTTGCCGGTGGAGACTGTAGTCCAAGGCGATAGCCGTAGCGCAAGCATTGCGGCTGCCTCTATTTTGGCTAAGGTCACCCGTGACGACTACATGCTGGAAATGGCTGAAAAATATCCCCGGTATGGCTTTGAGATCCATAAAGGTTATGGCACAAAAGCACATTATGCGGCATTGCAGGAGCATGGAATGTGCCCAATTCATCGGGTCACATTTTTAAAAAAGTTTTATGGGACGAAATAATGTGGTAGGCGCCTGGGGCGAATCAGTGGCAGCGGAGTATCTGCGCAAGAAGCACTACCGACTGGTTGCGATGAACTACAGATGTCGCTATGGCGAGATCGATTTGATCGTCTGCAACCGGAAATATCTTGTATTTGTAGAGGTTAAGCTCCGTAAATCAGACCAATTTGCAAAAGCTGCTGAGTTTGTACATAATGATAAGCAAAGTAAATTGCGAATTACAGCGCAAATGTATCTGGATGCCAATCCCACAGATCTGCAACCCCGGTTTGATGTGATCGAGGTTTATGCGCCGGAGGGAACGCAAACCCAAAAACCGATGATACATCACTGGGAGGATGCTTTTTGATGGAATTTCCTGTGTTTGACCTGCACTGCGATACAGCAGAGAAATTAATAGGTTTGGACGGCGCAACACCTTCGCAACTGAGAAGCAATCTTGGGCATATCGACTTGGAAAGAACGACGAAACTGCCTGGATATGCGCAGTGTTTTGCTTGCTTCACTACCACATCTGACGATCCTATGTGCCCAGTGAATCTTTTTGAAAAGAAGCTGGCTGCCATTATGAGTCAAGTGGAGAAAAACTGCGATCTGATCAATCTTGTATACTCAGCAGGTGAGATCGAAGAAAATCGTAAAAACGGCATCATGTCTGCCATTTTAACCATCGAAGGTCCTGCCGGATTTGGTTTTGATCCGGGTTTGATACCGGATTTGCACAGCGTTGGATTTCGTGTGACCAGCCTGGGCTGGAATGAGGAAAATTCTTTGACCGGCTCTCATGCGACCGGTGGCGGACTGACGGCGCAAGGCAAGGAATATGTGCAGCTGGCGCAGCGCTCGGGCATGATCGTGGATGTGAGTCATATCAGCGATGAAGGATTCTATGACATTATGGATATCACGCAGGCGCCCATAATTGCTACACATTCCAACAGTCGGGCAGTTTATAATGTCAGTCGCAATCTGACGGACGATATGTTCTTGCAGATCTGCAAAAACCAAGGTGTTGTCGGTATCAATCTATATTCTGATTTCCTGGGAAATAATCCGGATATGGATACTGTATGCGACCATATTCTGCATTTTCTGGAGTTAGATCCCAGCGGAAAACATATATCCCTTGGCTCTGATTTCGATGGATGCGAAAGACTTCCTGCCGGTATATCCGGCGTGCAGGATTATCCTGAATTATCCCGACGTATGCTGGAACGTGGCATCCCCGAAAATATGGTGTTTGATATTTTTTGGGGCAATGCAATGGAGGTGTTTAGAAAATGCTGTTCATAACAACCAGAAATGCTGATACAAGATACAGTCTGGATGATGCATTCCTTATGAATGTTGCACCGGATGGCGGTTACTTTATTCCGGTGGATCTGCCGATTTGTCCCCAGGCAATGTTGCAGGCAAACTCCTTCAGCGCTACGATCGCAGAGGTCTTAAACCTGTTTTTTGGAACGGAGTTAACCAGCTGGGATGTGGATTTCTGTATTGGACGTGGCGTCTTGCGTATCGCTTCCATGAACCATAAAATCGCAGTAGCTGAGACATGGCATAATCTGGAACATGATGGTGCTTACGTAACGAAGCAACTGCAAAACAAGCTGTTGGGAGAGAGAAAAGATCAGCCATCGCTGTGGTTTGATGTTTTAATTAAAACGGCTGTTTATATCGGCATATATACCCAGATGCTGGAAGCCGGTGTTTTGCACGCCGGTCAGGTGTTTGATATTTCTCTCAAGGCGCACGACCATGCTGCGGTTATGGCCGCTTATTATGCTCGTCAAATGGGTCTGCCAATCGGTACGGTCATTATGGCTTGCGAAGAGGGGAGCCCGATTTGGGAGATCGTACAAAGGGGAAGCTGCACTGTGGCGGCACAGAGCGATTCTGCGCAGCTGATCGAGTGGATGGTATATTGCGCATTTGGAGCAGTGGAAACCGCCTTATATCGTGATCGTGTATCCGGTAGAGGATCTTATGCGGTTCCGGAGGAGATGGAATCGCAGTTCTCACAAGGAATGTTCTGTGCTGTGCCTGGTATTTCCCGAGCTGCAGATATTATTAACAGTGTATATCGATCCAATGGGTACATCATTGATCCGTATACGGCGCTGGATTATGGCGCAGTTCAGGACTACAGAACCAGAGCGAATTCCGGTTGTATGACATTGTTGGTATCCCAGCATGATCCTGCAAACTTTATGGATGTAGTCACCAAAGCGACCGGTATTTCGGCTGCTGATGTTTTGAAAATTATGAATCCTGCATAAGGAGAACGATATGGCCTTATACGCAATCGGTGATCTTCACCTCTGCCTTGGCGCACCAAAACCCATGGATGTGTTTGGTGGTGCGTGGGTTGGTTATATGGACAAGCTCCGCGAAGGCTTGTCTGTGGTCAAAGAGGATGATACTTTGGTGCTTTTGGGCGATCTGTCCTGGGCGTTAAGTCTTGATGAGGCCAAAGAGGATTTTGCCTGGATCGATGAGATACCGGGTAAAAAGATCATTCTGAAGGGCAACCATGATTATTGGTGGAGCACTGCTACAAAATTCTACAATTTCTGCAAGGAAAACGAATTTTCTGACCAATGGATCCTAAACAATAACCATTATGTTTATGGCGATTGGGCGATCTGTGGTACACGAGGTTGGTTTTTCGAGGAGGATAAAAGCGGGGAACACGATGAAAAGGTGTTCAAACGGGAATTGCTCCGCCTGGAGGCATCCTTGCAATCCGCCGGAGACCTGCCTAAAATGGTTTTTCTGCATTATCCGCCAAAGTACAAAGGATATGAATGTCCGGAAATTTTGGAGCTTTTGAAGCGCTACGATGTACGGCATTGTTTTTACGGACATCTGCACGGAGGCAGTCATGGGCTGGCTGTTGAAGGGCTGTGGGATGGCGTTGATTATCGCCTTGTTTCGGCTGATCGGCTCAACTTTCGTCCTTTTATGATTATTCCGTAAAGTTTTTTAAGAAAAGTATAGACATTTCAATCTTTTTTTGATAGAATACTTCGGATGTTTAATTGTAATTCTACGGTCGTACATACGACTAGACAGACAATTGGGAGGAAACAAAAATGAACGTTAAGAACATCGAAAAGAAGGGCAACGAAACTACCATCGTTGTCGAGATCGACAAGGAGCTGATGGAGTCCGGTGTCAACAAGGCATACATGAAGGCTCGCAAGACCATCATGATCCCCGGCTTCCGTAAGGGTAAGGCACCCCGTAAGATGATCGAGGCAATGTACGGTGCCCATGTCTTCTACGAAGACGGCCTGGAAGAAATTTTCCCCGAGGTTTATGAATATGCAGTTATTGGCCAGGATGTTAAGGCAATCGGCCGCCCCAGCCTGACCGACATGGATATTAACGATGAGGGCATCGTTACCATCACCATCAGCACCGAGACATACCCCGAGGTTACTCTGGGCGACTACAAGGGTTTGAAGGTGGAGAAGGAGAAGGTAACTGTCAGCGACGAGCAGGTCGAGGCTGAGCTGGATCGCATGGCACAGAATGTTGCTTCTACCGAGACTGTTGAGCGTCCTGCAGAAATGGGCGACACCGCAAACATCGACTTTGAGGGCTTTGACAACGGTGTTGCTTTCGAGGGCGGCAAGGGCGAAGGTTTTGACCTGAAGTTGGGTTCCGGCTCTTTTGTTCCCGGTTTTGAGGAACAGGTCGTTGGCATGAGCGCCGGCGAGGAGAAGGACATCGATATCACTTTCCCCAATGATTACAAGGAAGAACTGGCTGGTAAGGCTGTTGTATTCCATGTCAAGGTCAATAAGGTCACTGTGAATAACGTTCCTGCTAAGGATGACGAGTTTGCAAAGGATGTTTCTGAGTTTGATACTCTGGAGGCTCTGAAGGAGGACATTCGCGCCAAGGCTTTGGCTGAGGCTGAGAAGCAGGCACAGTCTGCATTCGAGCAGGCTTGCGTAGACAAGGCCGCTGAGAACACCATCGTTGATATGCCCAAGGCATTGGTGGAGGCAGAGTTGGACAACCAGATGGAGCGCTTCGGCTATCAGCTGCAGATGAGCGACTACTCCATGGAGGCATACGCTAAGATGATGGGCGGCGATATGTCCGCTATGCGCAACGCTTTCCGTCCTGCTGCTGAAAAGCAGGCTAAGGTCAATGTGACTTTGGAGAAGATCGTCGAGGTTGAGAACATCACTGTTTCTGAAGACGAGATCAACGAGGAGTACGAGAACCTGGCTAAGCAGTACAGCATTGAGCTGGACAAGGTCAAGACCATGGTTCCCGCTGCAGAGTTGGAGACTAGCCTGAAGACCCGTAAGGCTGTTAAGGTGATCGTCGACAATGCTGTTGCTGCCGCTCCCAAGAAGGCTTCGGCCAAGAAGTCTACTGCCAAGAAGGCAGAGACCGAGGAGAAGGAAGCTGCACCCAAGAAGACTACTACCAAGAAGTCTACCACTAAGAAGGCTGAAACCGAAGAAAAGGCAGAGGCTCCCAAGAAGAGAACCACTACCAAAAAGGCTAAGCCCGCAGAAGAAAAGGCTGCAGAGGAATAAGTTTCCATTTTTGTGGCTAGAATATTTCAAGCCTGAAAGGAGACCTGATTATGAGTTTTATTCCCTATGTCGTTGAACAGACAAGTCGCGGAGAACGCAGTTATGATATTTTCTCCCGTTTGTTAAATGACCGTATTATCTTTTTGTCCGATGAAGTCAACGATACCAGCGCAAGCTTGATCGTTGCGCAGATGCTGTACCTGGAGGCGCAGGATCCTGACAAGGACATTCAGTTTTATATCAACAGCCCCGGCGGCAGCGTTACCGCAGGTATGGCAATTTATGACACCATGCAGTACATCAAGTGCGATGTTGCTACTATTTGCGTAGGCATGGCGGCATCTATGGGCGCATTCCTGCTTTCTGCCGGCACAAAGGGCAAGCGCCTGGCGCTGCCCAACGCAGAAATCATGATCCATCAGCCCTCTGCCGGCACCAAGGGTCAGATCACGGATATGGCGATCCATATGAAGCGTTTGGAAACTATCAAGGCTCGCATGAACCAGATTCTGGCTGCGAACACCGGCAAGAGCCTGGAAGAAGTTACACTGGCTTGCGAACGTGACAACTTTATGACTTCTGAAGAAGCGCTGGCTTTTGGTATTATTGATCGTGTGATCGAACATCACTGATAATTAAGGCGGGATAATCATGGCTAAATCAGACGAAAAGTTAATATGCTGTTCTTTCTGCGGCAAGCAGGAAAATCAGGCTCGTCTGATCGCCGGACCTGATGTGTTTATCTGCAGCGATTGTGTTGCGGCTTGTTGTGACCTGCTCCGTCAGGATAAGCAAGCGAGCGATATGCCCGACCATTTGCCTACGCCTATGGAAATGAAGGCGTACATGGATAATTATATCATTGGTCAGGACGATGCAAAGGTTGCATTGGCAGTGGCTGTGTATAACCACTATAAGCGTATTTACCTTGCTGATGATTCTGATGTGGAGCTGCAGAAAAGCAACATTTTGTTGATCGGTCCCACTGGCTCTGGCAAGACCCTCTTTGCCCAGACCCTGGCGCGGATTTTGAATGTGCCGTTTGCCATTGCAGATGCAACAACGTTGACGGAAGCAGGCTATGTGGGTGATGACGTGGAGAATATTCTCGTCAGACTGCTGCAGGCTGCTGATTTTGATGTTGAGCTGGCACAGCGTGGCATTATCTACATCGACGAAATGGACAAGATCGCCAGAAAGAGCGAGAACACCTCTATTACCAGAGATGTTTCCGGTGAGGGTGTTCAGCAGGCACTGCTGAAGATCCTGGAAGGAACTGTTTCCAACGTTCCTCCTCAGGGCGGTCGAAAGCATCCGCAGCAAGAGACGATCCCCGTAGACACAACGAACATTTTGTTCATTTGCGGCGGCGCATTTGATGGCCTGGAAAAGATCATCGAAGCGCGTACGGATCGTTCTGCAATCGGCTTCGATGCTCCTGTGGAGAGCAAGAAAAAAAGGGATCTGGGCAAGCTCTTTGCGCAGGTGCAGCCCCATGATCTTTTGAAGTTTGGCATTATCCCTGAGTTGGTAGGCAGACTTCCGGTGATCACTTCGCTGCAGGATCTAAAAAAAGATGATCTTGTCCGTATTCTTGTGGAACCGAAAAATGCGTTAACAAAGCAGTATGAGCAGTTGTTCGCGATGGATAATGTAGAGCTGGAGATCCAACCTGCGGCGTTGGATGCGATTGCACAAAAGGCTATCGATCGTCAGATCGGTGCAAGAGGTTTGCGTGCAGTAATGGAGCAGACCATGACAAAGATCATGTTTATGATCCCGTCGGATTTGTCTATCAAAAAGGTTGTTATTACACCTGCGTGTGTTGACGGCGGCGAGCCGGAGATCATACGAGATAAAACCAAATTGCGCAAGCCGCTGGAGACGAAGATCTGATTAAAAGCAAGGGGGTAGTTAACTACCCCCTTTTTGTTCCATATTGTAAGGAGATTTATATGAGCGATATATTTGTGTCGGAAATGATGCCGGTTTTAGCGCTTCGTGGACTGGCGATCTTTCCGGAGCAGACAATACACTTTGATATTGGCCGTGTGAAGTCAGCGCTGGCGCTGGAAGCGGCCATGAAGCGAGACCAAGTTCTGATACTGGTTCCGCAGAAAGATATTTTAGAGGACGATCCTGACCTGCAAGGACTGTATCCGGTTGGAACAGTTGTGAAAGTGAAGCAGATCGTAAAGTCTCAGGGCGAAAATATCCGTGTGCTGGTTACTGGTCTCTATCGTGGCAGAGTTACACAGATGAAACAGACAGCACCTTACTTGGCAGGTTCTGTAGAACGTCTTGATGACACTGCGGTGGCAGATTCCCTAAAAGCAAGGGTGCTGCGCAGAGAAGCAGTGGCGCTTTACGGTAATTATGCCGACCTTGCTGAGCATGCGACTCCCACAGTGCATTTGCACCTGATCGCATCTGACAGCAGTAGTTTCATTGCTGATACCGTGGCACAGAATTCCACCATTGAGTACACGGATAAGGCAAAATTGCTTTGCCAGCTGAATCCCATTAAGCGACTGGAAAAGGTAATCGCTTTGCTGCGGCAGGAAATTCGTATGCTGCAGATCGAATCTGATATCCATCAAAAGACCAGAGAATTGATGGATCAGGATCAACGGGATTACTATTTGCGTGAACAGATCAAGGTCATTCGTGAGGAATTAGGCGAGGCGGATGAGAATTTAGAGTTTGCAGAATACGAAAAGAATATCCTGTTGCTGAATCTGGATCAGGAATCGGAAGAAAAACTTTTGCGCGACCTTGATAGATTAAGAAAACAACCCTACGGCTCTGCTGAAGCCTCTGTACTGCGTAATTATCTGGATACAGTGTTGGAACTGCCTTGGAATAAACGCACGGTTGAGAGAGTTGACACCGCTGCAGCACAGAAGGTTCTGGACAAAGACCATTACGGCATGGAAAAGGTCAAGCAGCGCATTTTGGAGACGATCGCTATACGGCAGCTTGCGCCGGAATTGCCGCCGCAGATTCTTTGTCTTGTGGGACCTCCCGGTGTGGGCAAGACTTCCGTGGCTTATTCTGTGGCTCGCAGCCTGAATCGTAAGATGGCTCGTATCGCATTAGGCGGCGTTCACGATGAAGCAGATATTCGTGGTCACAGAAAAACCTATGTAGGCGCAATGCCCGGCCGCATTTTATCTGCTATGATCCAAGCTGGCAGTATGAACCCGGTTCTGCTTTTGGATGAAGTGGATAAAATGGGTACGGATTATCGTGGCGACCCCAGTGCTGCGTTGCTGGAAGTGTTGGATGGAGAGCAAAATAAGACCTATAGAGATCATTATTTGGAATTGCCTTTTGATCTGAGCGGTGTGATGTTTATCACCACGGCAAATACCACCGATACGATACCAAGACCTCTATTAGACCGCATGGAGATCATCGAACTTGGTTCGTATACGGACGAAGAAAAATTGATGATCGTTAAGAAACATCTTTTGCCGAAGCAGCTTAAAAAGCATGGAATTTCCGGCGCAAATCTGCGTGTGTCTGACGACGCAATCCGGGAAATGATTTGTGGTTATACCCGAGAGTCCGGTGTGCGAAATCTGGAACGTTGCATTGCCGAGGTGTGCCGCAAGGTTTGCCGGCAGTTGCTTTCCCAGGAATCGCCCAAGCGAGTCGGTGTTACCGGCAGTAATCTGCAGGATTATTTGGGTGTTCGAAAGTATATTCCGGATCGCTTGCCCGGCACAGATATGGTTGGTTTGGTTACCGGTTTGGCTTGGACTGCGGTAGGCGGTGAGACACTGGAAACCGAAGTGAATGTTATGGATGGCAGCGGCAAGCTGGAATTGACGGGAAATCTGGGCGATGTTATGAAAGAATCTGCCCATGCAGCACTCAGCTATATTCGTGCTAATGCACAGAAACTGGGAATTGATACTGATTTCTACAAGACAAAAGATATTCATGTTCATTTTCCTGAGGGCGCGATTCCCAAGGATGGACCTTCTGCCGGTGTCACGATCTGCACGGCAATGGTCTCGGCTTTGACCGGCAAGACTGTACGCAGAGAAGTTGCCATGACCGGTGAGATTTCCTTGCGTGGTCGTGTGCTGGCGATTGGCGGTCTGAAAGAAAAGACTATGGCAGCTTTCCGACATGGTATACGCACGGTTATCATTCCCAAGGACAATGAACGGGATCTGGAGCAGATCGATTCAACGGTCAAGAATGCGCTTAATTTTGTTCTGGCAGATTCTGTTGACACGGTTTTAGAAACCGCACTTAACAGAAATGTAGAACTGATACCCGGTATTATCCAGGAGATTCCTGCCGATGTAAAAGCGATGAAACGCAATACTGTAATGCGTCAGTGAGGTGTTATTATGAATTTCAATAATGTTGAATTTCTCATATCTGCTGCTACTACCAAGCAGTTTCCCTCCCAGGAGTTACCGGAAATTGCGTTTGCAGGCAAGTCTAATGTGGGCAAATCATCCGTTATCAACCGCGTTCTGCAACGGAAAAATTTTGCCAGAGTAGGCGAGAAGCCGGGAAAAACCATCCACGTCAACTACTTTACAGTGGATAAGAAATGCTATTTTGTTGATCTGCCCGGATATGGCTATGCAAAGGTCTCCCAATCTGAAAAAGAACGCTGGGCAAGACTGATGGAAAACTATTTTGCCGAGCAGAGAATTAACCTTGGCGTTTTCATTGTAGATGCACGGCATGCGCCCACCAATAATGACATTACCATGGCTCGCTGGTTTATCGACAGCGGATGCCCCTTTGTGGTAGTGGCCAATAAGTTGGATAAATTGCGCAAGAGCCAAATCGAACCTAATATTCAGACGATTCGGGAGGACCTTGAACTTCCCGAGGAATGTCCGATTATTCCGTTTTCTGCGGAGAAGGGAATTGGTCGCGACGAGTTGGTTCGCATGATTGTTGCAGCAGCTGAATAAGAAAAAACCACAGTCCTTTGGACTGTGGTTTTTATTATGCATTTTTCAGTGCCTGCGCCAACTGATCAGGGCAGGAGGTAGGCTTAAAACCGCAGTGTATGCCCTCTAAACGCTGGATAACATCCTCTACAGACATTCCCTCTACCAGTTTGCCAATACCTTGCAGGTTACCGCTGCAGCCACCAATAAATTGGACGTCGTATACCTTTCCATCACGGATCTCAAACAGAATCCGCTGGGAGCAAGTTCCTTTTGTTTTGTATTCGTATTGCATATATTCTCCTTAAATTGTAATATCCACTAATTCAGCATCTGTCAGGGCGACAATGGCTTCGTAAGGTATACACATCTGATGTCCACGCTCGCCAGCTGAAACGGCGATTTCGTCATACAGTATGCAGGTTTCGTCCAGATATGTTGGGAATTTTCGCTTCATGCCGATGGGACTGCAGCCGCCTCGAATGTATCCGGTGGTGCTTAGAAGATCCTTTAATGGTAACAGTTCGATGCTCTTATCACCGGCGACTTTTGCGGCTTTCTTAAGATCCAACTCACAGCAGACCGGGATGCAAAATACATGAATGCCGGTGCGTGGTCCTTTTGCTACTAAGGTTTTGAAAACCTGCTCTGCCGGTAAACCCGTTGTTTTTGCTACGTGATGACCGCTTAAGTCAGATTCGTCATAGTCATAAAAAATTTCTTTACACACAAATCCGTGCTGTTCTACCAGCCGCACGGCATTTG
The DNA here is from genome assembly GCA_045537865.1 of Faecousia sp. Lineage (GTDB taxonomy): Bacteria > Bacillota > Clostridia > Oscillospirales > Oscillospiraceae > Faecousia. Next base: position 13,062 of record JAZSQH010000071.1, read on the forward strand.
TTTTGGAAGCCATAATTATCACCCAGGTCATTATATGATATATGACTGTAACTTTCAAGAGTGAATTACAGCTAAAAAAAGGGTTATGCTATATATGAAAGCGAGGATGATCATATGGAACAGAACAATGCTGCAGAGTTAAAGCGTGAGGAACGGGAACAAGTAATTGAGCTTGGGTCAGATATTACAAAAAGTGCAAAAGGAAATATTTATACACTGACGATCATTGGTCAGGTAGAAGGCCATCAGGTACTTCCTGAAAATGTAAAAACAACAAAATACGAGCATGTTTTGCCCTTGCTGGCGGGAATTGAGGAGAGCGACGAAATCGATGGCTTGTTATTACTGCTTAACACAGTCGGTGGCGACATTGAGGCTGGATTGGCGATTGCAGAAATGATAGCCGGCATGAAAAAGCCTACCGTTTCGTTGGTACTGGGTGGCGGCCACTCCATTGGTATTCCATTGGCAGTTTGCACTAAGCGTTCCTTTATAACGCCCACAGCCAGCATGACTGTGCATCCGGTGAGAATGACCGGTTTGGTGGTGGGTGCACCGCAGACATTTCGCTATTTCCAGAGGATTCAGGAGCAGATTGCAGATTTTGTTACGGAAAATTCCGGAATCACAAAGGAAATGTTTGAAAAATATATGATGGCAACCGGTGAAATGGCTACGGATGTAGGTACGATCTTGTACGGAAAGGAAGCGGTTTCATCCGGGCTGATCGATAAATTGGGCGGATTAAACGATGCGTTAAGCGCACTTCACAAAATGATTCAAAAGCAGAAAAAATCTGCACCGAAACAGCAATGATTATCGGCTAAAAAAATTCCTTTTCCTACTGGAAATTCGGCAAATAATATGATAGTATGTATAAATATAAAAGGGAAGGAGCAGGTATCATGAACTGGTTGCAAAGTATCATATATGGACTGGTTTCGGGTCTGACAGAATTTTTACCTGTTTCTTCCCGAGGACATCAAAATTTACTACTGTCGTTTTTTGGTGTAGACAACCCGGACCCGGTGTATAATTTTGTTGTGCGACTGGCTGTGCTGTATGCACTATGGACAGGCTGTCGTAAACTGATCGATCCCATTCGTCGCGAGCAGTTCACCAGACCAAGCCGAAGCAGAAATGCCGGCCGTAATGAGTCTGCAAGGATGGAATGGATGCTGGTCAAGAACGCAGCGCTGCCAATGTGCATTGTTTTGCTGCTTTCACGGCAGATCATGGGCGGTAACAACAGCCTGCTATGGACAAGCGTGTTTCTTTTGGTTAACGGCATTATGTTATATATGCCCCAACGGATGATCCGAGCCAATAAGGATGTACGTTCCATGTCCCTTATGGACAGTATTGTTTTGGGCATTGGCGCAGGCTTATCCGGCTTTGCCGGCATTTCCAGAATCGGTGCAACCACATCTACAGCGGTCATGCGTGGTGTTGACAAGCAACATGCGCTGAACTGGGCTTTGCTGCTGAGTATTCCGGCTTTGATATTGCTTGCTTGCATGGATCTGTTTGGAATCTTTTTTGGCGGAGCAAATGTGCAGTTCTGGAGCCATTTCTTTACTTATATTTTGGCAGCACTGGGCGCTTATGCCGGCGGATACCTCAGCATTACACTGGCAAAGACCATTATGACAAATATCGGGTTCTATGGTTTTGCATATTACTCTTGGGGTGCTGCACTTTTGACATTCATACTCTATCTGACAGTTGCGTAAAGGAGGATACTGATGGCTGAATCTAAATATAGATCCCAGGCGGAGAAAGCGGTATCCGCTGCGAAAACCAAAGGTAAAAAGACTATGACAAAGACGGTTAAGAAGCCGACACCGAATAAACCTACTCCTGAAAAGAAACCCAAGGAATCAGAAATTCCCGTACGCTTGATTAGTTCCCTGGTCATACTTGGTTTGTTCGTTCTGTTGCTATTTGCATTTATATTCCCGGAAGGCGTATGTTTTGTTTTTCTCAACAGTTTCATACATGGCTTGATCGGTCGAGTGGGCTTTGTGGTTTCAATTCCTGCTCTGTTATACTTATTTGTTATCCATGCATTTAGCGGCAAAAGGCCCATACGTATGCGCACAATTTGCCTGATTGTTTTTGTTGTGTTATGTGGTTGTGTGCAACATTTGGTGCTTGATCCTAATAATCGTGTGGCAGTATCGGAGCTGTATATCGGCGGTTTGGATGGAACATCTGCAGGATTGATATGCGGTGGTTTGGCGATGATTGTGAAGCATTTCTGCGGCCCTCGCTTTTCCTATGTGATTTTAATTGTTCCTGCGATATTCACGCTGTTAGGCAGCATGCAAATTACGCTGCCCAGCATTGTTCGAGCTATCAAAAATCGCCCTCGCCCTGAATGGGATACCGAGGAAGAGGAACGGCAAGAGCCTGCGGCTGTGGTTGTTAATCATATTGCAAACAAGCGTATTGCTTATATGGAGCGTCGTCGCTCCCAGGTGCAGGAAACAGCCGCCAATACCGATAATGGTTTTGCGATTGTAAAGCCGACTGCTTCTGCGCCTGAGGATGTTCACAAGGCAGATGATCTGATGCGTCAGATCGACAGTGATGTGGAAGATCCCGTGGTTGCATCTGCCGGTGTTGCGCCAGTAGTTCCGGACAGTGAGATTATTCCGATTCTTAACCAAGCGCATGAGGTGATTCCTGCCAGCATGCCTACTTTGGATGAGAACGAGGAGCTTCCTGATGCACCGATCCTTGCACAACCAAAAACAGATGTTAAGAAGAAAAAAGTTTCCGCAAAAGAGGCTGAAGCATCTGCCGTTGAGGTAGCGCTGGAGATTGAGCAGTCAAGCGAGGAGGAGAAACCGCAGTATTGTTTCCCGCCTATCGATCTGCTGAAAAATTCCGGAATTGGTGCTGGTGATGGCACGGCAGAAATGCGGGAGAATACTCGTCGCCTGAACGAGACACTTGCAAGCTTTAAGATTGAAGCACATATTATCAATGTGACACGAGGCCCCAGCGTTACACGCTATGAAGTCGAGCTGGAGAAGGGTGTTCGGTTGAGCAAACTGACAACAGCGGCGGATGATATTGCGCTGAGCCTGGGCGCTTCCGGTGTGCGTATTGCTGCTGTTCCCGGTAAGATCTCTGTTGTGGGTATCGAAGTGCCCAATAGAGCGGTCACAACTGTTTCTCTACGAGAGGTTATTGATTCTGCAGAGTTCAACAAGGCAAATTCCAAATCGTCCTTTGCGGTCGGTAAAGATATTGGCGGTAACTGCATCATTGGTAATATTTCCAAGCTGCCGCATATGCTGATTGCCGGTACTACCGGCTCCGGTAAATCGGTGTGCATGAACTCCATTATCATCTCCTTGCTGTACAAGGCGAGCCCTGAGGATGTTAAGCTTATCATGGTCGACCCCAAAATGGTGGAACTTGGTATCTATAACGGAATTCCACATCTGTTGATACCGGTTGTGACAGATCCTAAGAAAGCGGCCGGTTCTTTGCAGTGGGCAGTTTCTGAAATGATGCGCCGGTATAAGGCGATGTCTGCTGCCGGTGTGCGTGATCTGGAATCCTACAACAGCATTGTGGAGAGTCAGGAGACAGAGGAAAAGAAACTTCCCCAGGTCGTTGTTATTATCGACGAGCTGGCAGACCTTATGCTGGTGGCGGCAAAGGAAGTGGAAGAATCGATCTGCCGCATTGCCCAGATGGGACGTGCTGCGGGTATTCACCTTGTGATTGCAACCCAGCGTCCGTCTGCGGATGTTATTACCGGCCTGATGAAGGCGAATATTCCCTCCAGAATTGCGTTTGCAGTGGCATCCGCCATGGAATCCAGAATCATTCTGGATACCCAAGGCGCTGAAAAGTTGGTGGGCAAGGGCGATATGCTCTATGCGCCCATCGGCAGTGGCAAGCCCAAGCGTGTTCAGGGCTGTTTTGTGAGCGATCCTGAAGTAGAGGCGGTTGCCGGTTATGTGAAGGCAAACTATATGACTACCTATGATCAGGAAGTTATGGAAGAGATTGAAAAGAAAGCTATGCAGACCGGCAATAAGCCTTCCCAGCAGGATCCGGAACCCACTGGCGACGAAATGGCTGGTGATGAAATGCTCCCGGCCGCAGTTGATGTTATCATGGAGACCGGTCAGGCTTCTGTATCTATGCTGCAGCGTCGGCTGAAGCTGGGTTACGCAAGAGCGGCGCGTATTGTGGACGAAATGGAAGAACGAGGAATCGTTGGTCCGTTTGTCGGCAGTAAACCTCGTGCGATCCTCATTACAAAAGAACAGTGGGAGGCCATGAAGGGCAATCAGGATACCCAAATGGACTTCGAGGATCTTGCCGATGATGAGGATGATATTCTGGCTTAATTGTATAGTCTTTAAGAGCTGACAGCTTGTCTGTCAGCTCTTTTTTGCATAAATAACTTGTCCTTGCATAGTCTTGAGTGGGAGTGATGCTAATGAAATGCGCGTGGCAAGCTTTTGTAAATCTGTTGCCGATATGGATGCGTGAAAGCGTTGACAGACTGGGCAAGGAAACGCTGCAGGAGCTGCGTTTGCGCTTGCATGCGCCGCCGGAGCTTGTAACGAAAGACAAGCATGTATATCTGGATAGCATTGTCAGTCCGGATGATTTGACCTTTTGCGTAAATTTAGCAAGCAGATACTCGCCTTGGACTTCGGCAACAACCGCTGACGGCTTTATTACAGCGCCCGGCGGTCATCGATTGGGATTATGCGGCGATGTGGTCATGAAGGACAACGCTATGACTGGCTTTCGCAATGTTCATTCAATTTGTCTGCGAGTTGCACGAGATTTTCCGAATATAGCAAGAAGTATTGCGATGGAAAACTTGGGTTCTACACTAATACTGGGACGACCGGGGAGTGGCAAGACTACCTTGTTGCGTGATCTTATCCGGTGTATTTCAAATCGCAATGATGGGGCGGTTGCTGTTGTTGATGAACGGCAGGAGATATTTCCGCAGATACATAATCAGTATGCATTTCCGGTGGGTCGCCATACAGATGTACTATCGGGCTGTACTAAACCCCATGGTATTTCTGTCGCCTTACGGAATCTAGGGCCTGAAATCATTGCCGTAGATGAAATTACAGCTGCAGAGGATTGCACAGCTTTGTTGCAGGCTGGGTGGTGTGGCGTTCGGCTCATCGCCACAGCCCATGCCGGCTCCATTCAGGATCTGTATAGCCGTCCGGTATATCGACCGTTGGTAGAAAGCAAGTTATTTGACAGTTTGATCATTATGCGGCCGGACAAGTCCTGGGCGATAGAAAGGGTGTGCGAATGACTGTAAAGTTATTGGGCGCTGTATTAGTACTTATCAGTTGCGGAGGATACGGCTATATGATTGCCGGTGCATATCGTTTGGAAGTGAAATATCTGAAAGAGTTTATGCAGGTTATGGATATGATGGAATCGGAACTGCAGTATCGGCTTTCGCCACTTCCGGAATTGTGTGCGATGGCAGGCAATATATGTACCGGTGGACTCAGGCGGTTCTTTCTTGCAATCAGCAGCGAATTGTGCAAGCAGGTAGTGCTGAATCCGGAAATGTGTATTCATAGTATTTTAGAATCAGTAAAGCTTACACCACGTGCAGCTGAAATGGCTGCATTATTTGGGAGATCTTTAGGTCGATATGATGCAGAGGGGCAGCTGAAAGGCATCCGGTTTGTGCGTTCTGAAACAAAACGAACACTGGATGCGTTATTGCAAAATCAGGATGTTCGTTTACGAAGTTATCAAACCCTTGGTGTGTGCGCCGGTGCCGCCATTGTAATATTGTTTATTTAACTATGGATATTGATTTGATTTTTAAGATCGCAGCAGTTGGAATTATCATTTCCATCCTGAATCAGGTACTTTCCCGTTCAGGACGAGAGGAGCAAGCTACTATGACAACACTTGCTGGTTTGGTGGTTGTTTTGATGATGGTGGCACAAAAAATCTCGGAACTGTTTGATCTTGTGAAAACTTTATTTGAATTTTAATGGATATTTTTTTCAAAGCCACAGCTGGTATTCTTGTGGCACTGATATTGTACCTTGTTTTATTAAAGCAGGGGAAGGATTACTCTGTACTGCTGACGCTTTTTGTCTGTTGCTGTGTATCGGTTGCGGCAATGAGCCACTTCGGGAATATCGTTGATTTGCTTCGCAATCTGCAAACTAAAGGTCAAATAGACAGTCAAATGTTCCGCATTATACTGCGTGCTGTGGGCATCGGTATCTTGGCTGAAATTACATCCACTATTTGTGCTGATGCAGGGAACGCGGCGCTTGGAAAGACGATACAGTTTTTATCGTCTGTGATCGTACTTTGGATGTCCATTCCAATATTCGAAAGCTTAATTTCCCTTGTCGAGGAAATTTTGGTGGCAACATGAAAAAATTTGTCTTACTTTTGATCGTGCTTTCGTTGCTGGTTATGCCGGTACGGGCAATGGAGTTTACTGCGCCGGCTGCACCGGAGGCTGCGGAAGAATATTTACCCGGTGAGTCGAAATCCTTTGGGAAAGACTTATGGAGTATTGTCCGGTCCGCTATTTATGAACTGCAACCCAGCCTTACAGAGTGTATAGGGGTATGCGTTTGTCTGATCGCATTAATGTTACTGGTATCTATGGTGCAGTCACTTTCAGGAAAATCAAAGTATGTTGTTGAATTAGCATGTGCGGTGGCAGTTGGGATCATATTATTTACCCCTGCAAATGCATTGATAAAATTGGGTGTTAACACAGTCAATGAACTGATTGAATATGGCAAACTGCTGCTTCCGGTTCTGACATCCGCTTTAGCTGCGCAGGGTGGGATCAATGGCTCAGTTGCGCTGTATACCGGGACTGTTGTGTTTAATACGATATTAAGTGTCTGTATTTCAAAAGCCGTTGTGCCGATGATCTACATATATATCGTTTTAGCGATTGCAGGAAGCGCTGTTGGTAATGACACACTGAAAAGTTTGCAGAGTTTTGTTAAGTGGCTTATGACCTGGAGTCTGAAAATAATTTTGTATGTTTTCACCGGATATATGGGCGTGACCGGTGTGGTTAGTGGAACGATGGACGCTGCTGCAATCAAGGCTACTAAAATAGCAATCAATGGCGTTGTTCCCGTGGTGGGCAACATTGTTTCAGATGCATCTGAATCGATTCTTGTTAGCGCCGGTGTCATGAAAAATTCCGTGGGTATTTACGGTTTATTGGTTTTCTTTGCGCTGTGGCTTGCTCCATTTCTGCAAATCGGAATGCAATACATTCTTTTGAAGGCTACCGGCGGTATTTGCAGCGTGTTTGGTCAGAAACAATCCGTGAAGCTGATCAAAGATTTTTCCGGCGCTATGGGCTTGCTGCTGGCTATGACGGGCGCTGTGTGCCTTATGCTGTTGATCAGTACCATCTGTTTTATGAAAGGAGCAGCAAATGGGTGATATTGGCAGATATTTGTTGTCTGTAATTGCAGTTTCTATTATTTGTGCAGTGGCTACGAATTTGATTGACAAAGGAAGTGCTCATTATACCATTGTTAGATTATTAACGGGCGTTTTTTTGTCAATAACTGTATTGTCACCATTAACATCCATTCGCATATCGGATGTATCTGCATATTTTGAAACTATTGAGCAAGACGGTGAATTTTATTCCGGTCAGGGGATAGCGGCTGCATCAGAATTAACATCATCAAGCATAACTGAACAGTTGCAGACATATATTTTGGACAAAGCATCATCATTAGGGGCAGATGTACATGCGGAGGTCATATTGCGTGATGACTCTGTATATTCTATTTCTACTGTAACGATTTCCGGTAATATATCACCTTACGCAAAAACACGGCTGCAACAGACACTTTGTGATGAGCTTGGCTTGTCGGAGGAACAACTGTTATGGAACTGAAAATGAATATGAAAAAATTGAGCGCACAGCTGAATAAGTATAAATATGGCATTTTAGTGCTTGTGATTGGCTTGTTATTAATGGCTGTGCCGTCATTTTCAGAAAATGATACTGCAATGACTGTAGAACAACCTGAAATCCGGAATGTATCCCTTGAGGAGAATCTTAATAACATTCTCAGTAATGTCGATGGTGCAGGCAGGGTACAGGTCTTATTGGCCACATCTGCCGGGGAGGAAACGATCTACCAAACCGATGAAAGCTCCAATCATGGTGCCGACAGTGGTAACATCAGTGAAAAAACAGTGACGATTACTGATTCTGACCGGGAGCAAACGGGGCTGGTTCGACAAGTGATTTCTCCGGTATATCAGGGTGCGGTGGTTATATGTCAGGGTGGTGATATACCGACGGTAAAGCTTGCAATTATCGATGCAGTGTCAAAGATCACCGGGTTAGGTGTTAATCAAATCTCAGTGTTAAAAATGAAGTAAATGGAGGCTTTTTTATGAAAAAATGGAAGAAAAATGTGGTAGCGGGCGCGGTGTTGGTTACAGTGTGCGCAGGTATTTATGTGAATTGGCTGTACACGGAGCAACAAGCGGCAAATCTGACAGATACTTTGGATGGTGATAAGATTTTGTCTGCAGACACATTGGTGATGAATGACGGCAGTACCCTGGGCGTTGATTTGACTGATGAGAATACCGTTTCTAATTATTTTGCAGCTGTGCGACTTTCCCGTCAGGAGGCTCGGGATAGTGCTGTAGGATTGCTGCAGGAGGCAATGGCTTATGCAGATGATACTGATTCTGCGCAAACTAATGCCCAGCTGGAGCAGATCGTGCAGGTGGCGCTCTGCGAGGCGCAGATTGAGAGTCTTGTGATCGCAAAGGGGTATGCTGATTGTGTGGCGTACATTAGCGATGAAGGCATCTCTGTTGCGGTTGCAGCGCCGGAGGGTGGATTGGAAAAAACGGACGTTGCAGTGATTGCTGATGTGGTAATGACACAGTCGGATTTTGTTATGGATGACATTCATGTTGTAGAGGTGCAATAATATTACACCCCAAGGTTTTATGCCTTGGGGTGTTTTTTAATGCAGCTACAGAAAATAGTTGTATTTTTATGAAATTATGATATAATAAACAAAAGTATGTCGTCGTATGCGACAGTGAATTTAGGAGGTACTTCTCATGGCAGAGAGCAAACAGTATATCATCCAGGAGCAGGAAAGCGGCAGTGTTATGATCTCCGAGGACGTTATTGCCACTATCGTCTCCAACGCTGTCACAGAGGTAGATGGTGTTGTAGGTTTGAGCACAAAGCCCGGTGCTGATATTGCGGATATGATCGGCAAGAAAAACTGGGGCAAGGGCATGAAGATCACTATTGACGAAAACGATGCAGTCAGCATTGATTGCAATGTTAATATTGGTTATGGCCAGAGTGTTGTGGCTGTGGCAAAAATGGTTCAGGATTCTGTTACTAACGCATTGGAATCCACTGCCGGCATTAAGGTGTCTGCAGTTAATATCAACGTCTGTGGAATCATTCGTCAGTAAGGAGATACTATGACAAGGGCAAACGCCAGAGAACTGGCAGTACATTTGATTTACGGCCGTAATTTCACCGGAGAGGAACCCCAACAGGTGATTGAGACCAGACTGGATAAAGAGTATTACAGCAAGCTGTCCGGTGATAATGATGTATATGCAGATCGTCCCAGTAAGGCGCAAATGACATACATCGATCAGGTTGTGACCGGTGTAGCAAACAGAGAAGAAGAACTGAATGCTTTCATCCAAAAGCATTCCATTGGCTGGGATATTTCCCGTATTTCTCGTTTGACTCGTGCGATTATGCAGCTTGCAATTTTTGAAATATTGTACGTAGATGATGTGCCGACGGGTGTTGCCATCTTTGAGGCTGTTCGTATTGCAAAAATGTATGACGGCGACGACACCGGTGCATTTGTAAACGGTCTGTTGGGCGCTTTCTCCAGAGAAATTTCTACCGAGGTCAGTAAATGAGTGTTATAGGTTTTGACACCAGCAACTATACAACCTCAATTGCATATTTTGACGGCAGTCATGGTGTGAATTGCTCAAAGCTTCTACCGGTCAAGGAGGGGGCTTTGGGTTTGCGCCAAAGTGATGCGGTCTTTCATCATACACAAAGCCTGCCGGAACTTTCTGGCAGGCTGTTTTGTGATGTGGATATTTCCACCATTACTGCAGTTGGTGTCAGTACCCGACCACGTGCAGTTGAGGGAAGCTATATGCCGTGCTTTACGGTTGGCTATTCCCATGCGAAAATGCTTGCAGATACGCTGCATGTTCCTCTGGTTAGTTGTTCGCACCAGCAAGGACATATTGCTGCAGCTTTGTATAGTGCCGGTAAATTGGATTTATTAGAGCGGCCACATCTTGCGTGGCATTTATCCGGCGGCACAACAGAACTTCTGTATGTTACACCCTCCAGCAAAAATGTTCATTGCGAATGTATTGGCGGCACTACGGATATTTCTGCCGGTCAACTTGTTGACAGAACTGCGCAACTGCTGGGTTTACCATTTCCCGGCGGAAAACACATTGACAAATGCAGCGAAACGGCATCCAATTATGATGTGTTCAAAGTAAAGTGTAATGATTCATACTTTTCGTTGTCCGGCATGCAAAATAAGGTGCATAAATATTATCAGGATACTGAAAACTCTGCGGAAACGGCGGCATTTGCGCTGCGCTGTATCAGTTCTGCAGTAGAGCGTGCAACGGAGCAGGCATTTCAGAAATACGGTGACTTGCCTATCGTGTTTTCCGGCGGTGTGGCATCTAATTCTATGCTTCGTCGGGCGATGGCGCATTTTTCTCCTGTTTTTGCACAGCCGGAATATTCTACAGACAATGCAATGGGCGTAGCCGTGCTTGCGCATCGTCTGCAGGAGGAATAATATGGCGCAAAATGTACTTTCTGTAACGCAACTGAACGAGTATATTCGTGTTATGGTTGATGGCGATTCGTTTCTGTCATCCGTTGCGATTAAAGGTGAGATAAGCAATTATAAGGTTTATCCATCCGGACATCATTATTTTACCATAAAGGATAACGGCGCATCTTTGAAGTGCGTTATGTTCCGCTCAAGTGCGCTGAAACTGAAATTTCGTCCCGAAAACGGCATGCAAGTCATTGCTATGGGTAAAATTTCGGTTTATCCCCGTGACGGTGTATACCAGCTGTATTGCAGTGCGTTGGCGTTGGACGGGGTAGGGGATCTGCATGCTGCGTTTGAGCAGTTAAAGGCAAAGCTGGAAGCGCAGGGGTTGTTTGATTCACTGCATAAAAAGCCGATTCCGCAATACCCACAGCGTATTGGCATTATTACCAGTTCTGCCGGCGCTGCGATTCATGATATGATACGAATTTTATGCAAGCGTTATCCGCTTACAAAGGTTTTGCTTCTGCCGGTTCGCGTGCAGGGCACAGAGGCGCCTGCCGAAATCGTGGCTGCCATCCAATATGCAAACTACCATAAGCTCGCGGATGTGCTGATCGTGGGACGTGGCGGCGGCTCGATCGAGGATCTGTGGGCTTTCAATGATGAAAATGTAGCAAAGGCAATCTTTGCTTCTGAAATTCCGGTGATCTCTGCAGTTGGTCATGAGCCGGATGTAACGATCTCGGATTATGTTGCAGACCTGCGTGCGGCAACACCTTCCAATGCTGCAGAACGGGCAGTGCCCGATCAGGACGGCCTGCGACAAACGCTGGACACCATGCTTGCATCTATGTCTAACTCTGCTCTCAGGCTGCTCAGGGACGCCAGGAGACACCTAGAGCTGCTGCAGAAGCGTCCGGTGCTTCGGAGTCCTATGCAGGCTGTGCTGCAACGCAAGGAAAGTCTGACGCATTTAAAAACCAGACTTGCGGCAGCATATGATAAATCTATCAGCCAAAAGAGAAATAAATTTATTGCATTGACTGCCGGTTTGGATGCTATGAGTCCGCTTAAAGTTTTGATCAGAGGATATGCGGTTGTGCAGCATGATGATGGCGCAATCATTCGTTCAAAGCAGCAACTGCGTAGCGGAGATCATGTGAATATCACATTACATGACGGAGAAATTCAAGCGACAGTTGATTGAAGGAGTTTCGTATGAGTAATAAATCAGCAACTTTTGAAGAAAATATGCATCGCCTGGAACAGATCGTTCGCACTATGGAGCAAGGTGAGATCCCTTTGGAGGAGTCCTTAAAATTGTTTAATGAGGGAACTGCGCTGGTTCAGAGCTGTGGAAAGCTTTTGGACGAGGCGCAGCTGCAGATCAAAATGATCGTTCCGGATGAAAATGGTCAGCCGGTGGAGGAGGATTTTATCGGTGAGCAGTGATATGACCGAGCAGTACAAGCTGCATATTGAAGAATTTTTGTCCTCCCAGTGCTTTACCGGTGCGGATGTACCGCAGCAGGTGTTGTTGGATGCTATGCGTTATAGCCTCCTGGCAGGCGGCAAGCGTATTCGTCCTATTCTTGTCTATGATTTTTGCCGTATGTGCGGCGGTGAGTGGAAAAACGCTTCTCATTTTGCTGCCGCAGTGGAGATGATTCACACATACAGCCTGATTCATGATGATTTGCCGTGTATGGATGATGATGATTACCGCCGTGGCAGATTGACCAATCACAAGGTCTATGGTGAAGCGGTGGCTGTATTGGCCGGCGATGCTTTGCTGACAGCAGCGTTCAACTGGCTGGCAAAAGCCCCCGGCAGCGCTGAGAGCCGAATTCGTGCGGTTGAGGTGTTATCTGTTTGCTCCGGTGAATTGGGTATGGTCGGCGGTCAGGTGCTTGATATGCAGAGTGACAGTCGTCAATGCACAGAACAAGAGGTTTTGGACATACAATCCCGAAAGACCGGAGAGTTGATCAGCGCTGCATGCCAGCTTGGTGTAATTGCCGGTGGTGGCACATTGGAGCAACAATCGGCGGCTGCCGAATTTGCCAAGCACCTTGGTTTGGCATTTCAGATCCGGGATGATATGCTGGATGTTGTTGGCAACGCCCACGAGTTGGGAAAAGCAGTTGGTGTTGATGGAAACAAGAATACATTTGTACATCTGTATGGACTGGAAAAATGCGAGGAGCTTGTGCGCTATCACACTGATGCTGCGATTGAGAGCCTTCAGGCTTTTTCTGATACGGGCTATATGAAAAATCTGGCATTGAAACTTACAAATCGTACTGTATAAAATTAGACCTCTGCGTGATTAATATCACGCAGAGGTCTTTGCATATTATTCGGAGACTGCTTCGGGTTTCAGCATATATTTTTCTGTAAAACGTTGATAGTTGTGCTGGAAGTTTTTATCATCTGCACGGAGTTTTTTGATTGCCTCGTGCTGATTCATGTTGTTCTGTGCAATATCCATTATGCAGACAGCGATGTTGGAACTGTGGTCAGAGATACGCTCCAGACCAGTCAACAAGTCAGCCCAAACGAAACCAACTTCGATAGAACACTGACTGCGTTGCAGACGGCGAATATGTCTGCTGCGAAGCTCGTCTTTCAGATCGTCAACAACTTCCTCCAAAGGCTCAACTTGCAGCGCTGTGGCGATGTTGTTGTCGATAAATGCGTCCCGTGCATAACCGGCGACCTCGCAAACTGCAGAACAAATTACAGAGAGTTCCTCGCTGGCATCTGCACTGAAAGACAATTCCTTATCATGAATTTCTTCGGCGGATTCTACCAAATTGACGGCATGGTCAGCGATGCGCTCGAAGTCGCCAATCAGTTTCAGAAGACCAGCTGCTTCAGCACTGTCTGTGGCATTAGCGGCCTGGGTGCTGAGCTTTACCAGGTATGTGCCAAGAACGTCCTCGTAGTGATCAGTCTTGTCCTCGTATTCTCTGATACGCTCCGCCAGCTGGGGGTCGTATTTGTTAAGGCATGCAACAGCATCGTTCAAGGCGCTTGTGGCAGTTTGTGCCATATCGGCAGCAAGCATGCGGCAACGCTCCAACGCAAGGGGAGGGGTAGCCAAAAGACGCTCGTCCAATTCTACGATCTGATCAGGTTTTGCATCGTCAGGAACAAGTCTGCATGCAAGCTTTTCCAAAAGTCTGCTTTGGGGCAGCAGCGCAGCTGTGCAAACGATATTAAAAACAGTGTGGCAAATTGCGATGTTAAACTGATTTGCTGCGTGGTTCAGGATTGCGGGCTTTAAAATGGTGTCTGCTAATATGAATATCACCAGGCACAATACTGTGCCAATGATATTAAACAGCAGGTGAACAATAGATGCACGTCGTGCATTTTTGTTCGTACCGACAGAGGAAATCAGAGCGGTTACACAAGTACCGATATTTTGACCCATAATGATGGGGATCGCAGCGCCGAGGGTAACCTGACCGGTAGCGGACAGTGCCTGCAAAATACCAACAGATGCGGAGCTGGACTGAATAATACCAGTTAATACAGCACCAGCCAGAACGCCAAGAATGGGGTTTCGGAACAGCAGGAACAACTGCTGGAATTCCGGCACATCTTTCAAACCCTTTACAGCGTCGGACATGGTTTCCATACCGAACATCAGGGTTGCAAAACCCAACAAGATCATGCCGGTATCCTTTTTCTTATCGTTCTTGCAGAACATATAATAGACGATACCGATCAACGCTAATACAGGCGTGAAAGAGCTGGGCTTTAATAACTGTACAATCACATTCTTGCTGTCAATTGCACCGAGACTCAAAATCCACGATGTGACAGTTGTGCCGACATTTGCGCCCATGATTACATTGATCGCTTGGGTCAAAGACATGATACCGGAGTTTACAAAGCCAACGACCATAACGGTGGTTGCAGATGAACTCTGGATAATGGCTGTAACACCCAGACCGGTTAGAAAACCGGCGATTTTATTAGACGTAAGCGTCCGGAGTAATGTACGCAATCCGCCGCCTGCACGCCGTTCCAGAGCTTGTCCCATGATGTTCATGCCGAACAAGAACAAGGAAAGACCGCCGATCATTTCTAAAATGCTAAATATGTCCATATATATGGCTTCCTCCAAATAATGATTTTCGAGGATATTATATCATAATTTAGATTTTTGGGAATACTAAATTTATATTTTACTTAACTAATTGTTTCGTGTAGTTTGCATATAAATTGTAAATATATGTATGGCAGGCGCGATTGCACCTGCCGATTTGTTACATATCAAATGCAGGATTCATATAATACACATTCTTTTGATTCAGTTTTTCGCGCAATAGCTGCATTGCTTCACCAAAACGCTGGAAGTGCACGATTTCACGCTCTCGCAGGAATTTGATCACATTGTTGACATCCGGATCGTCACTCATGCGCAGAATATTATCGTAGGTGACACGGGCTTTCTGTTCAGCCGCCAGATCCTCGGTCAAGTCGGCGATGGGATCGCCTTTTACCTGCATAGTAGCAGCTGTCCATGGTGTTCCGGATGCAAAGGTAGGGTAGACACCCGTAGTATGATCTACAAAATACGGCGCAAATGCGGAGTCTTGGATTTGTGAGTCTTTCAAATTTCTTGTTAATTGATGCACGATTGCGCCCACCATTTCTAAATGTCCTAACTCCTCGGTGCCGATGTCGGTCAGAAGGCCTTTGAGTTCATCAAAAGGCATGGAGTAGCGTTGAGAGAGATAGCGCAGGGAAGCGCCCAATTCGCCATCTGGACCGCCGTATTGGGAGATAATAATGGAAGCCAGTTTTGGATTGGGTTTGTCGATTTTTACCGGATACTGCAGTTTTTTATCATAAACAAACATCACTTATACCTCCCGATTCTTTGCGTATTCCCATGGCCACGGATCATCCAGCCATGCGTATCCGCCGTTGCTTTTTGATAAATGATTTAACGGACCGCACATTTTTTCGTATGCAGCCTTTGCTTCAGAATACATAGACTGATATGAGCGATATAGTTCCAGCGCTTCCATATCATCTCTGTGTGTATCCAGATAGAGCGCTAATTCCTGAATAGCAAATGCCATGGTTTGCAATTCTGTCAGGGGTGTGATAGGCAACTCGTTTTTATTGACCATCCCCATAAACGGCAGATCCAATCCGGGGAATAGTGTGCCACGTACAATACCTTTTCTTGTTTCATATTTTTCCGGATTCTTAAATTGAAAAGGTACAAATGGGTTTGCCAACGGTGCCATGGACGGTAGACGCCCCTCGCCACTGGTGTTTTCGGTTTTAACCTTGTCCAATGGATTTTCCTCCAATCAAATTTCAATCAGAACAGTCGTTCCGTGTCATACTATGCCACAATGAGTCGGTATGTTCATGACAACAAAATTGACGCATAGAGTGCTATGAGGTGTTGCAGATGAATCGGCAGAATGTATTGAAATTAATTGGCATTAATGCGCTTGTAGTCTGTGTTGTGTTCGCTTTGGCTGTTGCAGGAGACCGGACTGTGACAGCATTGAATGGAGATATGTTGTTTCAGCAAAGACCGTGTATTATTATTGATGCCGGTCATGGTGGCGTTGATGGGGGCGCAACTTCTTGTACCGGTGTTTTGGAAAGTGCGATCAACCTGGATATAGCGCTTCGTTTAAATGATTTCATGCACTTGCTCGGTATGAACACGAAAATGATAAGAACTACGGATATATCCGTATATACAAAAGGGGAGACCATATCCGCCAAAAAGGTTTCTGACCTTAAAAACAGAGTGAAAATTGTGAATGAAACGGAAAATGCAGTTCTGATCAGTATACATCAAAATCATTTTGAGGACTGCCGTTACAGCGGTGCGCAGGTATTCTATAGTAATACAGAAAATAGTATTCATTTTGCGCAGATGGTGCAATCTTCATTTGTTGAAACCATAAACCAGGGGAGTAGTCGAAGGGTTAAAAAGGCGGATGGTGTATATTTGCTGCAGAATGTTAACCCGCCGGCCATTTTAGTGGAATGTGGTTTTTTATCTAACCAACAAGAGGAATCTCTGCTGCGAAATCCAAACTATCAAATTAAAATATGCTCTGTAATCGCGTCTGCTACCAGTCGATATTTAGCGGAAAATACAGTATCTTGACCGATTGCTGCATCACTGCTATAATAAAAACAAAGCAAGAATGGAGCATAATTATGACGAAACAAAAGACGATTTATTATTGCACTTCCTGCGGTAATGAAACAGCAAAATGGCAGGGTAGATGCCCTGTTTGCGGACAATGGAATACGATTGAGGAGCATGTGGAAAAGCCTGCGCTTCCTGGCAGGGCAAAAGCCGCTCCTGTTGGCATCAGCAGAGATGCAAAGCTTTTGTTGGACGTAAACACGGATGATGAAATTCGTTTCTCAACCGGAATTGGTGAATTAGATCGTGTTTTAGGTGGCGGTACAGTTGCCGGATCCTTGGTATTGGTTGGCGGTGCGCCAGGTATCGGCAAATCGACGCTGCTTTTGCAGATCTGCAATGCTCTTTGCAGCGGCAGATCAGTTCTCTACGTGTCCGGAGAGGAAAGCGAAAAGCAACTGAAATTACGCGCCGAACGCATCGGAGTCATTCCGGACGGGTTATCTGTGCTGTCTGAAACGAGATTGTCTGACATTCTGGAGGCGATTGACTCTGTTTCTCCTGATGTTTTGATTGTTGATTCGATTCAGACGCTGTATAATGAAGCCAGCGAATCCACCCCTGGCAGTGTATCGCAAGTAAAGGATTGCACAATGGCTTTGCTGCAACTGTCGAAATCCCAGGGAATTACTGTATTTGTTGTTGGTCATATCAACAAAGATGGTGCAATCGCCGGCCCGAAGGTGCTGGAGCACATGGTCGACTGTGTTTTGTACTTTGAAGGTGATGTAAATTCACCTTATCGACTGCTGCGAGCAGTGAAAAACCGTTTCGGTTCGACCAATGAAATCGGCGTGTTTGAGATGGGTGATTGCGGCTTGATCGAAGTTCCAAACCCCTCTCAGATGCTCCTCGACGGCAGACCGGAAGGTGCTTCCGGAACATGCGTAACCTGCGTTATGGAGGGCACACGTCCGGTACTGGCTGAGGTACAGGCGTTGGTAACTAAGACGTCTTTCAATGTTCCCAGAAGAACTGTGGATGGCTTTGATTACAACCGTGCAGCGCTGTTGCTGGCTGTAGCAGAAAAGCGTGGCGGATTATTACTGAATCAATTTGATGCCTACATCAATGTAATTGGTGGCTTGCAACTTAGCGAACCGGGCGTTGATTTATCTGTGCTTTTGGCAGTTGCTTCGTCTTACCGGGATGCGCCCATTTGCGGCGATTTGGTTGCTATTGGTGAGATTGGATTGACTGGAGAAGTCCGTTCTGTTTCTCATATTAACCAAAGATTAGCAGAAGTTGCTAGATTAGGGTTTACTAAGTGCATTATACCTAAAAAGACGTCAGAAAAGTTAGAAATTCCGGATACTTTGACAGTATATAAGGTCAAAAATGTGCGTGAAGCGATCGAAATGGCAATATAAAAGGGGAGAGGGGTTAACCCTCTCCCGATTTTATATCCAGTTTTGACAGCGGATTTGCTTCTGCAGCAAGTTTGAGTTCTGTGCTTTCAATATGTGTGTAGATCTGCGTGGTGTTCAGGTTTTCATGACCTAAAACTTCCTGAAGTGTCTTAACATCAACACCGCCGGAGAGCATCATTGTTGCAGCGGTATGGCGCAATTTATGGGCAGAGAAATTGTCTGCATCCAAGCCTGCCAGCAACAAATATTTTTTGATCATTCTATGCACGGCTGTAACACTTATACGATTGTTGTCACGGGAACCGAACAAGGCTCGATTATCAGATAGCGTTTTTTTGTTGCGTTCGGGGAGGTATGCGTCAATCGCTTTACGGCAGGCGAGACCAAAGTAGACAAAACGTTCTTTGTTGCCTTTACCAACAACACGCACACGATCCTCGTATACATCAGATAGATTCAAGCCAACCAGCTCACTACGGCGAATACCGCAGTTAAGAAACAACATCAATATTGCGTAGTCTCGTCTTTGGTTCGGGCCGGATACGGCTTGCAATAATGCTGCAGATTGCTCTAATGTTAAGTATCTTGGCAAGCTTTTTCTGAGTTTAGGATATTCCAGATCTGCAACGGGATTTTCGCTTAATTGCTTGGTTCGCAGTGTCAGGTATTTATAGAAGGATTTAATAGCAGAAAGCTTGCGTGCTCTGGAGGACGGAGAAATACCGTATTCCGGCATAGCAGACTCCGGATTCGCTGTACGGTCATTTGCAAGATAAGAAAGAAAGTCGAATATATCTGATGTTGTAATTTGTCGAATAAAATCCAGATTAACGTCACGTATATCAATATCGTTAATATTGGAGCGTACCGGCATATCAGAACGCATCAGTTTTACAAAACGCAGAAACATTCTCAAATCAAGATAGTATTCTGAAATGGTTCTGGGTGATTGACCTTTGATACTTTCGTGATAAATCAAGAAATCTCGCAGGATCTGGGGGCAGTCCGAATAACGCTTCATATTTTACCTCCGCAGGAGTTCTTTTTGTATATTGTATCATATTTGACTCTCTAACGCAACAAAATTTTTATTTTGTTGCGTTAGATGGATTCGCGGGCAGATTTCGGGGAATATTCTCCCCTTACATAATTATACTATATAAGTCAAAACCTCCGGCTAAGCCGGAGGCTTGATTAAGCCCTAGAAGGGCATTTTACAGACTATTGCCCCTAAAGGGGCCCCGAATGGTTTGCCGACCGCATTCCTTTCGCGGGCCGCCCCTTAAGGGGCTTTTTCTATGCCTACTTGTTCTCGCGACCCGTAAACGGGTCAACAAATTCCTTTAGTCCTATCTGGTCGGCTATTTGATCTTCTTGCAATTGGGTCCGGATATACTCTTGTACTTGCTTTTTATTCCTTCCTACCGTATCCACATAATATCCTCTGGCCC
>JAZSQH010000050.1:0-13415 GCA_045537865.1 Faecousia sp.
ATGGGTATGCTATCTCCAAATCAAAACTGGGTTCTCTCTTATAATTACTACTGCAGGCATTAATACAGTTCCTACAATGCTTACAGTTCCTACAAGAGAAAATTACGCGCGCGTTATATAGGGCAGAAAGTGCAACGCTAACTCCAGACTCATTCTGAATAGGCGCAGTTTCCCCATACTGGTTTTGCTCACGCTCCTCCAGCGCCTTAATCACACGGCGGCTCTTCCACGCAGTATAGCGGTTGCCCTTTTCGTTACGAGTACCCTCGGTATGCGTATTTTGGGCACGAATGAGTATTTCGCGGAAAATACGCATAACGCTTTCTTCCTCCGGCATCTGGATCTCATCACAGGTAGGATAAAACCGGCTGTAGATCACACAACCATAGGAATTCGGCAAACGGTAGAGCTGGAAACAAGTCGCATAGTCTCTAAAGAAACGCCATACCTTGGTCTTCTCCCAGCCCCAGCGCTTACCCAATGTCTCCAAGGTCAGCATAGAGCCATACTTGCCATACTGGACCACGGGCGAAAGGAAAGAAAATGCATTTCCATAATCACGGAACACAGTGTGACACCACAGATCCAACCAGGCATCTGCCACATCAAACTTGTAGCCCTGTTCAGCAAGACGCTCGGTGATATTTCTGGGCATGCAAAGAAACCCGTAACCGGGCGTGGCGTATACAGCGCCGTCCATGCATTCCTCACCGGTACACTCCATCACCCAATCGGTGATTTGGTAAGTTAGCAGCTTGGTCTCAGGATCCAGTGTATAGGTCAGGTATCCCAGTGCCTTCAGATGATCCAGTATCTGTAACGCCTTTGCTCGGCTTCTAACGCCAAGAATGGCTTTTACACCCACGATGCCACCGGCCCACATTCCGGGTTCCACAGGGTTCTTGTGGCCGCAGTAGGTGCTAATACCCTTGCGGAAGGCAGCGCTCTCAGCAAGCTTCAGCCAGTAACCCAGCCGTCCTTTTAATTCCGGCATCTCTTTTCGGGGCAATTTTACCCACTTATATTTCCGCAAACATTTCATTGCATTTTCTCCTTTCGCGTGATATAAAAATAGCAGCTCTTGTGATCAACAAGAGCTGCTTTATAGGGTCGCGTTTTGCATTTGGCGACGGTCGAGGATTTCTAAGCCGAGGGGAGTCGAACCCCGATAGGTTTTCACGGGCAGCTTTCCGCCAATGCTTCGGAAAATCCCTTGAAAATACCAGCGGGTATTCCCTTCGAGATTTTCCTTGCCTAGCCAAAAAGCTGCTCCGCGAAAACTGCGCAGCACCCCACAGCAAGGATTTTTGCTTTGGGTTTTTGCGCAGATGACGCAGCCTTGCTAACGCAAGGCAAGGAAGATAAGGAAAAACACAAACAAAAGGACTGCTGTGGGGCTGTCGGTGTTCGGCTTCCCTCGGCTTGTTGCTAACAATTTGCTAACAGGACTGTTTTGGACTATATGAAACGGCTGATATCTGCTAACACGACCTGGATTAAAAAGTTTGGAATTTACCCCGGATTTTGTACTATCTGATACCATTTGGAACGATTATTATTAGAAAAACGGGATAATCGTTTCTCCTAAGCGGCAGGTCGGAGGTTAGAGTCCTCTCTGGAGTGCCAGAAGAGCCGGAAACCTATTGGTTTCCGGCTCTTTTTTATTAAAGGCACTGTTCGTAAATCTCATAACCGGCAAGCAACTGCTGGGCGTCGTGACAATCCGATGCAAACATCACCGGTTTGCCCACCTTGCGCCATTGGGAAATAATATCCCGGCTAGGGTAAGGTTCATGGATATAACCTCTGGCGATGCCGCCGGTATTTACTTCTAAAATCACCGGCGCATCCATCAGCGCGCTTAGCGCCTTTTGCATCGCCGCCTGATACCGGGGATGATTGGGGTCGAACAAATCCCCTGCCCCGTTAAACTTTTTAATCATATCAAAATGCGCTATGATCTGGCAGCCCGTCTTTTGGTACAGATCCGCCACCGTGGCGAAGTAATCCTCTGCAAAGCTGTAAAAGTCGCCGCCGTAGAACTTCCGGACATTGTCCAGCTGGATCTGCTTACTTTCGTCCACCGGCAAATAGCAGCCGTCCTTTTTGACATAGTGAACTGCGCCGATCACATAGTCATATCCCTGAGTAGGCATGTCGGAATAGTAATCCTGCTCAATACCCAAATGAATATTGATGCGATCGCCGTATTGCTCCTGCAGCGCCCGGACAGTTTCTGTGTAGTCCTGCGTTCCGGCTTTGGTCATACAGTAGCTTTCGTCGAAAAAAGTATAGCTGTGACCGGAAAAACCCAGCTCCGTGCAACCCAGCGCAAGCGCCTGATTGACGATTTCCTCCGGGGTATTGATACCGTCGCAAAACCGGGTGTGGGTGTGGTAATTGGAGGGGATCATTTTGTCATCTTCTCCTGCTTGACCTTGTGGTCGATAATATGGCGCGATGCCAGTTCCTTATGGACATCCTCCACTGTAATGCCCATTTGTACCATCAGCACCATGGTATGATATGCCAGGTCTGCCAGCTCGTAGACCGTTTCTGCCTTGTCATCTGCCTTGCCGGCGATAATGACCTCGGTACACTCCTCGCCTACCTTTTTCAGTATCTTATCGATACCCTTTTCAAACAGATAGGTGGTATAAGAGCCCTCGGGACGGGCCTCATTTCTGCCAACCAGCATATCATAAAGACCCTGCAGGCTGAATTCACATAGCTCCTCGCTCTCCCAAACGGGATTGGTAAAGCAGGAATCTGTACCGGTATGGCATGCCGGGCCATCCTTTTCCACGACCACCACCAAGGCATCGCCGTCGCAGTCTGCGGTAATGGAAACAATGTGCTGATAGTTACCGCTGGTTTCCCCTTTCAGCCACAGTTCCTGGCGGGATCGGCTGTAAAAGCAGGTCAGCCCTTTCTCCATGGAGATCTGCAGGCTCTCCTTGTTCATATATGCCACAGTCAACACTTTCTTGGTAACGGAGTCCACCACCACAGCAGGGATCAAGCCATTTTCGTCGAATTTTAATGTATCAATGGAAACCATATTATAACCTCACAATAATATCATTGCGCTGAAGCGCACGCTTCAAGTCCGGAATCTGAATCTGTCCAAAGTGGAATACCGATGCCGCCAAAGCTGCATCAATGGTAGGAATGGCTTGGAACAGCTGGGTAAAATGCTCTACTGCGCCTGCACCGCCGGAGGCGATCACCGGCACATTCACCGCATCGCACACCGCCTGCAGCATTTCCACATCAAAGCCTTGCTTTACACCGTCGGTGTCGATGGAATTGACCACCACCTCGCCGGCGCCTAAAGCAACACCCTTTTTCAGCCAGGCGATAGCCTCCATGCCCGTATCCTCTCTGCCGCCCTTGGCAAAGACCCGAAACTGACCGTCCACACGCTTTATATCTGCAGACAGCACCACGCACTGACTACCGTATTTTTGGGCAGCATCATAAATAAGCTGGGGATTTTTGATAGCGCCGGAATTGACGCTGACCTTATCTGCGCCGCACTTCAGCACACGGTCAAAGTCCTCCACCGTATTGATGCCGCCACCAACAGTCAGGGGAATAAAAATCTGAGATGCCACCTGCCGCAGCACATCGGTAAACAGCTGCCGTCCCTCATAGGAGGCGGTGATGTCATAAAACACCAATTCGTCTGCGCCGCTGTCAGAATAGAGCTTTGCCAACTCAATGGGCGAAGAAACATCCGCAAGACCTTGGAAGTTCGTGCCTTTCACTACCCGTCCGTTTTTAATGTCCAGACAGGGAATGATTCGTTTTGTAATCATTTTGCCACCTCCAATGCTTCTTTCAGGTCGATGGCGCCGGTGTAATACGCTTTTCCGATAATTGCGCCGTACAAGTCCATTTGCCGCAGCTGACGGATATCCTCCAATGTAGAAACACCGCCGGAAGCGGTAATATCAAGGCTGAATTTCTCCGACAGCGTCTTGTACAGCGCCAGATTGGTGCCTTTCATGGCGCCGTCCTTGGAGATGTCGGTGCAGATAACATTCCTAACACCCAGCTGCTGCATGTTCTGCAAAAACGCTTCCAAGGTTATTTCCGCAGTTTCCAGCCAGCCTTTAATGGCAATACGACCGTCTTTTACATCTGCGCCCACGGCGATCTTTTCGCCGTATTGCTGCACAGCCGCCTGCAAAAATGCCGGGTCGTTCACCGCCGCAGTACCCAGAATCACCCGGGATACACCGGCATGTAAGTATCGCTCCACCGTTTCCATATTGCGAATACCGCCGCCGATCTCCACAAACAAGGAAGTTTCCCTGGCTACCTGCTCCACAACGGAAAGATTGGGTGTTGTACCGTCCTTTGCCCCCTCCAGGTCTACCATGTGGATATGGGTGCAGCCGCAGGCTTCAAAATCCCGGGCGATCTCAATGGGGTTTTCGCTGTAAACGGTCATATTGGCATAGTCGCCTTTGTAAAGACGCACTGCCTTCTTTTCAAACAAGTCAATCGCAGGAAATAAGATCATACGGCTCCCTCCGATTCGCAAAATGCCCGCAGGATCTGCAGACCCACCGCACCGCTCTTTTCCGGGTGGAACTGGCAGCCCATTACGTTACCCTGCTGCACCGCAGCGGTCAGCTCCTTGCCATACTCGGCGGTGGCAATCACGCTGTCCGGGCAGTCAGTTGCATAGAAAGAGTGGACAAAATACACGCAATCCCCCTCCCGGATATGGCGCATCAGCTTGCTTTCCTTGCAAAAATGCAGCGCATTCCAGCCAATGTGGGGAATTTTCAATTCTGCTGGGATCGTGCCCTCCATGGGAATCACGCTGCCCTTGAGCAGCCCAAGGCCGGTATGCTCGCCAAACTCATAGCTTTTTTCAAACAACAGCTGCATACCGAGGCAAATACCCATAATCTCCTTGCCTTTGGCAACCTGCCCCCGGATCACCGCATCCATGCCGGAATCCCGCAATTTCTGCGCCGCATCCGCAAATGCGCCCACGCCGGGCAGGATCAGCTTGTCTGCATTTTCGATTACCGCAGGGTCGGAAGTTACCACTGCCTCTGCGCCGATCTTCTCCAAAGAGGAACATAGGGAAAACAGATTTCCCACGCCATAGTCGATAACTGCAATCATGCCAACATCCCCTTTGTAGACGGCACTTCGTTTGCAAATGCCTTGTCGATTGCCACTGCCTTTTTCATACTCCGGGCGACGGACTTAAATGTACCCTCAATGATGTGATGGGAGTTGCCGCCAGCCAGCTGACGCAGGTGCAGTGTCACACCGGCATCCCGGGCAAAGGCAATAAAAAATTCCTGGCACAGCTCCGTATCAAAGTCGCCCACCTTTGGTGTGGGGATGTTCAGCGCATAGTAGCAGCCGCCCCGACCGGAAATGTCCACAGCCGACAGAATCAGGCTCTCGTCCATGGCCAATGTGGTATCGCCATAGCGGACAATGCCTTTCTTATCGCCCAAAGCCTGGGAAAACGCTTTGCCAAGACAAATGCCGATATCCTCTACCGTGTGGTGGTAATCCACATAGGTGTCGCCTACGCACTTGACCGTCAGATCAAACCGACCATGCTTGGCAAAGAGGGTCAGCATGTGATCCAAAAAACCGCAGCCGGTCTGAATGGCAGATTCACCCTTGCCGTCCAGGTTCAGACGCAGGGAAATATCGGTTTCCGCTGTTTTGCGGTCGATGTTTGCGGTTCTCATAGCAGTTCCTCCAGTACTTCTTTCAGTTTCTCCATAAAGATCGCCATCTGCGCCTCACTGCCCACGGTAATGCGGTTATATTGCCGCAAGCGAGGGGTATCAAAGTGGCGGATCAGCACACCCTTTTCCTTCAATCGCAGGTATATCTGCTTGCCATCTGCCGCCGGGTGGGCAGCAAAAACAAAGTTCGCCTTGGAATCGGTCATAGTAAATCCCAGCGCTTTCAGCTGCTGCTTTGTCCATTCCCGCACGGCGATGATCTGGTTGCAGTTCTTTTGGATCTGCGCCTCATCCTGCAGTGTGCCGACTCCGGCAGCCATGGTCATACGATTAACATTGTAGGGATTGGTGGCATATTTGATGGTATTCAAATCCTGAATCAGCGCCTTGCAGCCGATACCGAAACCCAGTCTGCCGCCAGCTAGCGACCGGGATTTGGAGAATGTACCCGTTACCAGCAGGTTGTCATATTTCCGGGTCAAAGGAATGACGCTTTCTCCTCCAAAGTCTACATAGGCTTCGTCAATAACCACCACATTATCCGGGTTGGATCGAACGATCTGCTCAATTTCAGCAGTGGTCAGCGCAATACCCGTGGGGGCATTAGGATTGGCGATCACGATGGTTTTGCCGATCCCGCAATAGTCTTTGACGCAGATAGTAAAATCTTCTGCCAAGGGGATCTGTTCATAGTCAATTCCGTTTAACTGGGCAAACACCTTATAAAAGCCATAGGTAATATCAGGAAATACCACCGGATGGGTCTTGTCGCAAAATGCCATAAAGGCAAAGTTCAAGATCTCATCCGATCCATTGGTAAAGAGAATTTCATCCGTTTCTACCCCAAACACTGCCGCCGCTTGCTCCACCAAGTCACGGCACTCCGGGTCAGAATAAAGCTGCAGACTTTCTGCCGCCTCCGCTGCCATACGCAGGGCGTTGGGTGTAGGCGGAAAGGGAGATTCATTGGTATTGAGTTTTATGTACTGCGTATCTTTCGGCTGCTCACCGGGGGTGTAGGGCGTCAGATCCGCATATTTGGAACTAAAAAAACGGCTCACTTGGATTCCTCCATCCGAATCACTGCGCTCTTGGCATGGGCGGTCAAGCCCTCCTGGGTGGCGAAGTATGCCACATCCTCTGCCACATTTTTCAGCGCATCGGCTGTAAAATAGGTGTACTGGGTCTTTTTGATAAAATCATCTACAGACAAGGGACTGGAAAATCTCGCCGTGCCGCTGGTGGGCAAGGTGTGATTGGGGCCAGCCATATAATCGCCCAATGCCTCCGGGCAATTTCTGCCCATGAACACCGATCCGGCATGCCGAATACCGTCAAGGTAATCAAAGGGATTGTCTACTAAAAGCTCCAGATGCTCCGGAGCGATCTGGTTGGAAACATCAATCGCCTTGGCAAGGGAATCGGTAACGATGATCTTACCGTTGTTATCAATGGATGCCCGGGCAATTTCCTTGCGCTTCAGCATGGGTATCTGCTTCTCGATTTCCGCCTGCACCGCCAGTGCCAATTCCATAGAATCGGTAACCAACACTGCGCTTGCCAGCTTGTCGTGCTCTGCCTGGGACAGCAGATCTGCCGCCGCATGACGGGGGTTAGTCGCTCCGTCGGCAACAATCAGGATCTCGCTGGGACCGGCGATCATATCGATGGAAACTGCGCCGAACACCTGCTTTTTTGCCTCTGCCACAAAGGCATTACCCGGGCCAACGATCTTATCCACTTTGGGAACGCTTTGCGTGCCGTATGCTAAGGCAGCAATGGCTTGCGCGCCACCCAGCTTGTAGATCTTATCCACACCGGCGATGCTGGCGGCCGCCAAAATCACCGGGTTGATCTTTCCGTCGGCAGAGGGCGGAGTCACCATGACCACTTCACGGCAGCCAGCGATTTTTGCCGGAATGGAATCCATCAGCACCGTAGACGGATATGCCGCAGTGCCGCCGGGCACATAAAGACCGGCTCGATCCACGGGGATAATTTTCTGGCCCATTACAATACCGTTTTGGTCATTGATAATAAAGCTACCGCGCACCTGCTGCTGGTGGAACTTACGAATATTATCTGCGGCACGGCGCAGAACTTCCAGAAAACGAGGCTCTACGCTTGCCACCGCTTCCTCGATCTCCTGCCGGGTCACCTGCAGGCTGTCCAGCTTGGCATGGTCGAATTTCTCACAATATTCATACAGCGCCTGATCGCCGTTTTGTCTGACGTTGGCGATGATTTCGGAAACAATCTGTTCCACATTCACGGTATTTTCTGTACGGGCAAAGATCTCCTCTGCGCTCACTTCGCCCATTTGCAGTATCTTAATCATTACGCTTCCTCCAACAGACCGGCAATCTGCTGCTGCAGATTCACGATCTTTTCGCTTTTGAATTGATAGCTGACCTTATTAGCGATCAGCCGTGCGCTGATGGGAACGATGGTTTCAATGACTTCCAGGTCGTTCTCCTTCAGAGTTGTACCGGTTTCCACAATATCCACGATCACATCGGAGAGCCCCAAAATCGGTGCGATCTCGATAGAACCGTTCAGGTGGATAATATCAATATCCCGGCCTTTGGACAGGTAATGCTGCTGGGCGATACCGGAGAATTTGGTCGCCACACGCAAGGTGCGGTCAGTATTGTCCCGGAAGCCTTTTTTTGCTGCCACCGCCATGCGGCATTTGCCGATATTCAGATCCTGCAGCTCATACACATCCGGCTTGTACTCCAACAGTATATCCTTGCCGGCTACACCGATGTCCGCTGCGCCACGCTCCACATAGATGGACACATCCGAGGGTTTTACCCAGAAATAACGGACACCCACTTCCTCATTTTCAAAGATCAGCTTGCGGCTGTTCTCCTTGATCGAGGGGCAAGGGAAACCTGCTTTTTTAAAAATGTCATAAACTTTTTCGCCCAGCCGACCCTTGGGCAGCGCAATATTCAACACCTTTTCACTTTCTGCCGGTGCTTCCGTTGCCATATCCAGCATATCCAGATATACCGCAAAGCCAACAGCGCTGCTGCTGTGATTCATCTTTTTCATCAGCTTGTCATACTGACCGCCGGACAGAACCGCAGAGGGAACACCCTCCACAAAGCCTTTGAAAACGATACCGTTATAATAGTTGACATCGCTGACCACGGAGAAATCTACCTGCAGCATGTCACGAACCTGCGTGTCCTCGATTGATGCGATCATCTGCGCCAATCTTTGCAGAGAGGAAACATCGTACTGTCCCTCCAGCTTGCTGATCAATACAGGCAGAACCTCCTGCGCTGGGCCGGTGCTGCGAATCAGCTCTGTAAGAACATCCACCGTCTTTTCCGGCAGACCGAGCTTCCGCAAGCCATCCTCGTTCTTTTCCTCCACGCATTTGGTAACTTCTGCAGCAGATACGGTAATATCACTAAGTACCTGGGCCAGCATATCTAAATCCGTAACATTCAGAACGCAGTTGTCCGAGATAGTATTTAAGCTCTTGGCTGCCAGTGTCAACACCTGCAGAACATCCTCACTGCCGATGTCGCCAATGCACTCCAAGCCTACCTGCATGATTTCTTTGTAGCTCTGATTGCCCTTAGAGATCCGGTAGACATTTTCGTTATAGAACAGCTTTTGCACACCTTCGCTGCGGTCTTTCATATTCTTAATGATAGACAGGGTCACGTCCGGCTTCAGCGCCATCAACTTACCGTTGGTATCGGTAAAGGTGATAACACGGTCAGAGATCAGAAAATCTTTATTTCTGGCATAGAGGTCATATTCTTCAAACTTGCTCATCTTGTACTGGGTATAACCATATTCCCGGTAGAGCGCACGTAAACCGAATATTACCTTTTCCTGAAAACTAAGTGACAGATCCATTATACTTCCTCCGTTGCTAACAGTTGCTCGATCGCTTTCTTGTAGCCGCCACTGCCGTAGTTCAGACACTTGCTGACTCTGCCGATGGTAGCGCTGCTGACTTCCACTTCCTCTGCTATTTTCTGATAGCTCAGACCCTTGGAAAGCAGGATCGCCGTATCCAGCCGCTGTGACATGTCCAAGACTTCCTTTATGGTGCAAATATCCTCAAAATACGCGTAGCAATCTTCCAGTGTTTTCAGATTCAAAATCGTCTGAAACAATCTATCTACCGATTCACAATGAAGTTTATGCATATTCTCCACCTCGTCAAAATATTACTTCACCATACTACCACTTTAGCGTGTTAAAGTCAAGGTGGAAACAGCAAAATTTACAGCTTTTATAAAAAATACCGAAAACCAATCGGTTTCCGGTATTTTTCATTATAGAAAATGGATAATTTGCTCGGTGATAAACACCGCTGCGCAGCTTGCAACCGATACCACGATCAGGCTTCGCTTATTCAGCGCCAGCAGCAGCGCTACCGCCAATCCCACTGCGCCGCTGACCACATTTTCCGTGGCATACAGAATCGCCGGGAAGGTCATGGCCGTCAGGCACGCTACCGGGACATAGTATAGGAACGACCGCAAAAACCGGTTTGTGATCGGTTTTTTCAGCAGCGTCAGCGGAAGCGCACGAATCAGGTATGTGGTGACTGCCATCACCAATATGTATACATAGACACTCATGCTTCCACCTCCTCTTTCACCGGGAACAGCACGGCACAGACCGCAGCCGCCAAAACGGTACAGATCACGATGGCAAGACCGGAGGATATCTGATTCAGACCAGGAAGCCAAGCAAACAAACAGCTGATCACCAGCGCCAAAACTGCGCATATCAGCATCGGCTTCTCCGCCTTTGCCTGGGGAACTACAATGGCAATAAACATACCATACAGCATAACGCCCAGCGCCATACGCACCGATATCGGCAGTAGAGAACCGGCAACTGCGCCCAGGGCAGTGCCTGCTGTCCAGCCAAGGAAAGAAACCAGACCTGCGCCTACGAAGTAGGCAGTTGTTAATGCTTTCCCCTGCGCCATGCCGATGGCAAACACTTCATCCGTATTAAAAAAGGCAGCCAGCAGACGTTTACCAACACCCACGTTTTCACCAAACCGCTGTCCCAGCGCAAGGCTCATCAGCGCATACCGGCTGTTGATCACCAACTGGGTCAGTATCATTTCCATAATGGTAGCGCCGGCGGCGATCACCGTCAGTCCTGCAAACTGACCGGCGCTGGTCAGATTGGAGGCGGATATTAAAATCGCATGCCAAATCTGCAAACCTTGCGCCACTGCCATAGCGCCAAAGCCAAAGCTGACAGAAAAGTAACCCACGCAAACCGGCATGCCGGCTTTCATGCCGGCTAAAAATGCTTGTTTTCTCATATCTTACATCGCTTCCCTGATGTTAGAGTGCTATCTGAACCCGTTTCAAGCACGGTGCAAAGCCACCATATCATACCGCAGATGCGCCGGAATGTCAAATTACATATAGACATTTACCGGAACTGTCGGCTTTTTTCTGCATATTTTATCTGCGCCGTGGCACAGTTCCTATCACCGGGCATAAAATGTCCTATAAGCAATCTGCTTATGCAAAAACCATCAGGAGGTATCACCATGGCTGAGTTCTGCCCGGAAAGTGTACGCTGCAGTCCCGAAGATCTGCAACAGGCGCTTTCCATCCATACACGGAAGATCACCGACAGCTGTCGGGACAAGGACTGCATCGAGGACCTGCGCGTTTACTTAACCAGAGGCTCCCAGACGATTATGGACACCGCCGCAGGCGCAAAGGTACGCTGCGCTGACCTGCTGTACACCTATATCGATGTGGAACCCGTTGCTTTTGACCAAAATCATTACTGCATCGACGTCACATTCTACTACCGCATTCTGGCGGACGCGCTTGTTGGCGGCACCCGGCCGGCCGCATTGTACGGACTGGCCGTATTTTCCAAGCGTGCTGTGCTCTGCGGTGAGGACAGCAAAGCCCACATTTTCACCAGCGACACCCGTATCTGCACGCCGGACGGTTTAACCAGATACAGAGGCAATCACCCCACCGCTGTGGTGGAGGTCACTGACACCAATTCGCAAAACAGAAAACCCAACCCATATCCTATTAAAATAATGCGAGAGCATCTTATTTGCTGAATTTAGGGTACAATGTAATTATCACCTAAGGGAGGCAATGATATGATTTTAACAAATGATGCAATCTGTGAATTCGGCAATTATCTCCGTTGTGAGGAAAAAAGTGCGGCAACACAAGAAAAATATCTGCGAGATGTTCAGACATTTTTCAAATATACAAGCGGCAACGAAATTTCCAAGGAACTTGTGGTAGATTGGAAAAAGTATTTGGTGGAGCAAGGGTACGCCGTCCGGTCTATTAACTCTATGCTGGCAAGCGTAAACTGCCTGCTGGAGTTTCTGGGACTGTCCAACTGCAAGGTAAAGAACATCCGAATGCAACGGCAGACCTACTGCGCTGAAGATAAGGAGCTGACGAAAACAGAGTATATGCGGCTGTTACAGGCATCTAAAAAGAATGAACAGCTGAATCTGGTAATCCAGACCATCTGCGGAACCGGTATCCGCGTTTCTGAATTGCAGTATTTTACGGTGGAAGCAATACGACACGGAGAGGTCACTGTGGATTGCAAAAACAAAACCCGGACGATTCTCGTTCCGGGCAAACTAAAAAACCTTCTATTAAATTACGCCAAGCGACACAGCATTGCTGCTGGAGCCATCTTTATTACGCGGTCCGGCAAAACACTCAATCGCAGTAATATTTGGGCTGCGATGAAAAAGCTTTGCGAGGCTGCAGGAGTCAAGGCCTCTAAGGTCTTCCCACACAACCTGCGTAAGCTGTTCGCACGGACATTTTACGGCATTGAAAAAGATATCGCTAAGTTGGCGGATATTTTGGGACACAGCTCCATTAACACCACCCGAATCTATATTATGACTACCGGTTTTGAGCACCGCCGCAAAATTGAACGCCTGGGACTTGTCGTATAGAAAAAAAGAAAACCACATAATTCGCATTATGTGGTGCATTCATTCAATCTACATAGTTGATTGGCTCTATTATACACGGATGATAAAGTGAAATCAAGTTCTAAATCATAAAAAAACTTAGAAATTTCAAGGCTTTTCTTATGCACTTATTATAGCGAGCAGTACAATTACGCCCTCTATAAAACCATTTTTTGTATATTGGTTAGAGGGCGTGTTTGTGCTGCTCGTTATTTTGTTGTAAGAGAATAGGTGCAATGATGCCGCTGTAAAAAATCATATAATTTACAACATAATGCGAATTATGTGATAATAAACCTCGAACCGGAAAAGAGAGCCTTCACGCAAGAGGATCAATCTGCACAAATACAATTCATCTACCTGATCTGTGGTAAGCGTGTAATATTACATCTGCTTACTACGGCAGAGAATAACGCAATGTGAAAATGTATATACGTTGTGCCTGCGCCTTAGAGCCTGTGCCTTGTATCGCTTAGTGCGATCGTGGCGCAGGCTTTTTTTGCTTTATTATGGTGAATTGGAGTCGCAAAAATGAGGTGAGAAAGAATTGCAAAACACCAAAAAGTCCAGTAAAGAAAACTATCAAAGATTCTTATGTCCGGCATGCGGCAAACACACGGTTCTGTGGTTGCTTCCAACGACAGAGGTCAAAGATTTGCCGATTAAGTGTAAACGGTGCGGCACAGAAAGTGTCGTAA
>JAZSQH010000059.1:0-7123 GCA_045537865.1 Faecousia sp.
GTAGCTGCCCAGCTTCTGGCGAAGGGTGCGGATGTGCATATCTACCGTCCTGGTTTCACCCGCAAATTCTGTGTTCCATACACTAGCCAGCAGTTGCTCTCTTGTGAAGGCAATACCCGGCTGAGAAAGGAACAAATGCAGCAGTTCATATTCCTTATAAGTCAAAATCACTCGCTCGCCATCGATGGTAACAGTATGCTCGTCGGGATTCAGCACAAGGCCATCCAGTTTCAGCAAGTTGGAGGATTCTGACCGTTTGCACCGGCGAAGCACAGCCTTCACCCGGCTGACCATTTCCATGATACCGAATGGCTTTACGAGGTAATCGTCCGCACCTAAGTCCAGACTCTGAATTTTATCGTATTCCGTTCCCTTGGCGGTGGCCATGATCACGGGAATATCCTGAAATTCCTCTGATTGCTTCATCAGCTTCAGCAGAGTGACACCATCCTTACCGGGGAGCATCACATCCAGAACCACCAACTCTGGTTTTTCAGATTGCAGCGCATTCCAAAAACTGTCGCCGTCCTCAAAACCCCTGGCTTCAAACCCGGTAGAGATTAAAGCATACACTTCAATATCCCGGATACTGGAATCATCCTCTACACACCAAATCATTCGGGCACCTCCTTGCGTTTTTTACAATTTTAGCTGTTTTAGTAGCAAAATTCAAGATTTTGGATGAACTTTACATACATTTTACATCTTACTGGCAGTCCTTGTGGACACCGGTGACGGAAAATTCTACCCATTCAGCAATATTGGTGCAGTGGTCACCAATGCGCTCAAAATACTTGGTGATCATGAGTAAATCCAGCGCATACTCGCCCTGGGAAGGTTCGGCGGCAATGATATCAATGATGCCATTCTTAACCTGTGTAAAATAATCGTCTACCACATCGTCATGAGCCATGACCTTTCTTGCGAGGCTCAGATCCTGCTTCACATAGGCATCCACAGCCTCCGTGACCATAACTTGAGCAGCCTTTGCCATCTCACGGATCTTAGGAAACTTTTCGTCGGGATGGGTGTTCATATAGGGAACGATCTCCACAATATCCTCTGCCTGGTCACCGATTCTTTCCATATCGGTAATCATTTTCATAGCGGCGCTGATCTGCCGCAGATCACGAGCCACAGGCTGCTGCCGCAGCAGAAGCTTCATGCAGATGGTTTCGATAGTGCGTTCCGATTCGTCGATCTGTGCGCCAATGGTGTTCACTTTATGAACCAGCTCCTCGTCCCAGTCGGTAAGCGCTTGGGATGCCAGGGCGATGATCTCCTCGCAGGCTGCACCCATAATGGTCAGTTCCCGCTTTAATTCATTCAGTTGCTCCTGGAATAAGTCTCTCATATTAACCAAACCTTCCTGTAATATAATCTTCCGTGCGCTGATCCTTGGGCTGGGAGAACATTGCCTCCGTGTTACCGTACTCCACCAAATCACCCAGCAGGAAGAAGGCAGTTTGGTCGGAAATGCGAACTGCCTGCTGCATATTGTGGGTGACGATGACGATGGTATAGTCCTTTTTCAGTTCCATTGCCAGATCTTCAATTCTGGAAGTGGAAATGGGATCAAGAGCAGAGGTAGGCTCGTCCATCAGCAAGACCTTTGGTTCTACCGCCAGTGCGCGGGCAATACAAAGTCTCTGCTGCTGACCGCCTGACATTCCCAGTGCGTTCTTTTTCAGACGATCCTTCACTTCATCCCAGATGGCAGCACTCCGGAGCGCCTTTTCCACGATCTCGTCCAACTGTGCTTTATTGGTGATCCCATGGGTCCGGGGACCGTAGGCAATGTTATCATAGATGCTCATGGGAAAGGGATTGGGTTTCTGGAACACCATACCCACTTCTTTGCGGAGGTTGTTGACATCCGTTTCAAAGATATTCTGACCATTGTACATCACCTCGCCGGTGATTTTTACGGTGGGGATCAGGTCATTCATCCGGTTCAATGTCTTCAGAAAGGTAGACTTGCCGCAGCCGGAAGGGCCAATCAGAGCAGTGATACTGTGCTCCGGAATCTCAATACTGATATTTTTCAGTGCCTGGAAATTTCCATACCACAGGCACAAATCTTTTGCAGAAATAATACTCATGCTTTCTTTTTCCTCTCGAAGTATTTACCGATCAGCGTTGCGCTCAGATTGATCAGCAGAGTCAGAATCATCAAAATAGCCGCAATGGCGAAAGCAACCTCAAAGTTACCGTCTTCTGTAGCGTAGACATAGAGTGCCACCGTCAATGTCGCACCGGAGGAGAATAACCCCTCAAAGAAACCGGCGAGCGTATGGGCAAACCCAGCTGTAAACAGCAGTGCCGCAGATTCGCCCACGATCCGACCCACAGACAAAATGCAGCCGGTGATGATACCTTCCACACAGTTAGGAAGCACCACTGTGCGGATCACCCGCCACTTGCCTGCGCCCAAACCGAATGCGCCTTCACGGTAGGATTGGGGTACGGTTTTCAAGCTTTCCTGGGTGGTGCACATAATGGTGGGCAGATTCATAATAACCAGCGTTAAAGCGCCTGCCAGCAGGCTCTTGTCCAGATCCATGAACTGACAGAAGAACAGTGAACCAAACAGACCGTAAATGATGGAGGGAATACCGGACAGGGTTTCCGCCGCATATTCGATCATACCTACCAGTCGCTTGTTGGTGGCATACTCTGTCAGATAGATCGCTGCGCCTACACCCAGCGGCAATACAAACAGCAGCGTAGTCAGAATGATGTAGAGGGTATTCAAAATATCTGGCAAGATACCAACCGTTCCGCGAAGATAACTGGGTTTGGTAGAAAGCAGTTCCCAAGTAATATTGGGTAAGCCTTTCACCAACACATACCCAAGCAGAAATAATGTCAGCGCAGCTGTGATGCCAACAGCCAGCCACATAAGAACACGCATGGCCCAGACATATACATTTCTTTTCTTCATAGTGCAGCTCCAATGATAGCAAGCAGGATCACAAAGCTACCTGCTGCCAACAGATAATAAGGCTTTCCCCGGAGGGTCCAGCGGAATAAATTTCTCTTTCTCATTTCTTTTCTCCCTTCAAGAAGAAGTTCAAGGTAGCATTGATCAGCATAATAAACAGGAACAGCACCAATGCAATGGAGAACAGTGCTTCCCGGTAAAGTCCGTCCGCATATCCCATACCGCTGGAAACGGCGGTAGTCAGGAAACGGACACTTTCAAAGAGGGAGGGCATATTCGCCACATTACCGGACACCATCATAACAGCCATGGCTTCTCCAATGGCACGGCCCACACCCAGCACCACCGCAGTGGCAATGCCGCTTTTGGCGGCAGGAACGCTGACACGGAACCAGGTCTCCTCCGGGGTGGCTCCCAGGGCCAGTGAGCCTTGCTCATATTCTTTCGGAACGGCATCCAAAGCGGTGATGGAAACCTTGATGATAGAAGGCAGGATCATAATTGCCAACACAATCATTGCTGCCAACAAACTGGCACCGTCCGGCAGATGGAAGATTTCACGGATTGCGGGTACTAATACCATCATACCCACAAGGCCATAGACTACCGAAGGTATACCTGCCAGCAAACTCACTGCTGCGGACATCCATTCCTTTACCCGTTTGGATGCTTTCTTGGACAGATACACCGCCGTAAAGAATCCAATGGGGACACCGATTACCAGTGCACCGGCTGTGCCGTAAATGCTGGACAAAATAAAGGGTAGAATACCATATTGCGGGCTGGAAGCTGCCGGGTCCCAAACTTTGCCGAATAAGAAATCCCATAAACCAATCTCCATAATGGCCGGAATGCCGGAGATCACCAGATATACCGTGATCAACAGTACACAGGCAACGGTCACGAGACCCAAGATCAAAAAGATGCCTTGTACAATGCGTTCAAATAATTTCTTGCTTTTCATAAATTCACCTAATGATGCACAGTAAGCGGCGATTTTCACCGCCGTGTTACTTGTTTAGTTCGCAGGTACAACACCGGCTGCACTGATGATTTCATTTACATCGGAGGAAGTTGCAAAATTGAAGAAAGCCTGTGCGGTTTCGCTCAACTCCACACCTTCCTTGGTGACCAGCACGAAGGGGCGCTGTACTGCGTAGCTGCCGTCCTTGATAGACTCCTCACTGGGAGCTACTCCGCCAACAGAGATAGCCTTCACGGTATCCTTTACAGAAGACAGAGAAACATAGCCGATAGCGTTGGGGTTCTCAGCAACAGCAGTCAGCACTGCACCGTTGGAAGTCAGTTCCTGGCGATACTGGCAAGCATCTTCGGTGTCGGTGATGGATTCAAAGCCGTCGCGGGTGCCAGAGGACTCTTCACGACCGATGCATACAATCTCGCCGTCTTTGCCGCCCACTTCGCTCCAGTTTTTAATCTCGCCCTTGAAGATAGCAGCGATCTGCTCCACAGTCAGGTCAGCAACTGCATTTTCGGTGTGTACAATGATGGCGATACCGTCGATTGCCAGGATAGTCTCTTTCAGACCTTCTGCCTTTTCGCTGTCCTTCAGATACCGGGATGACAGACCGATGTCGCAGGTGCCGTCCTTCACAGCCTTAATGCCGGTACCGGAACCGGTGGCATTGTAGGTAAAGTTTGCGCCGGTTTCTTCCATGAAGACTTCGCCCAAAGCGTTGATCACCTTCTGCATGGAGGTGGAGCCGTCAGTGGATACGGATGCCTTTTCCTTGCTACCGCAGGCAGCCAAGGACAGCACCATAACCAGGGTCAGAATTACACAAATTAACTTTTTCATAAATAAAATCTCCTTGTCTTTTTGGATTTGTTTTCTGCACCTTATGGCTCTATCATATCCATTTCATGTAAAATCCAAAAGACAAGGTCTGTATAATGTTTGTAAAGTTGTGTTTTGGGAATTGCAATCTGTGAGCATGCAAACTTTCTGTTTACATACTTTCTTTTGTAAGGTAAAATAGAAACAATAAATGTCGGAGATTATCGCCATCGCACACCTGAGAAGATTTCTGGGTTGAAAGGAGCCATACCATGAAGAGAATTGTTGCTATCAATTGCAGTCCCCGGACTGTTTGGAATACTGCTACCCTAGTCCGTGAAGCCGCAAAAGGTGCCGAAAACGCTGGCGCAGAAGTAAAGATTATCGACCTATATAAGCTGGAGAAATTCACTGGATGTATTTCCTGCTTTGGCTGTAAGCTGCCGGAGAATTTGGGCAAGTGTATCTGCAAGGATGGCCTTGCTCCTGTTTTGGAGGAGATTATCAGTGCAGATGGTCTGATCATCGGCACGCCCAACTACCTTGGCGATGTAACTGCCGGTTTCCGGGCACTGTATGAGCGGCTGATTTTTCAGTCCTTGACCTACAAAGCAGAGGTCAGAAGCTACAACCAGAAGCAGATCCCCGTGCTGATGATCATGACCAGCAACGCATCGGAAGACTTCTATGCCCAGATTGGCTATGACGAGATGCTGAAACGGTATCAAGGAACTTTGGAGACCTTTGTAGGCCCCACCAAAATCCTAATCAGCTCCGACACTTTGCAGGTTAAGGACTACAGCCGCTATAACTGGACCATGTTTGATCCGTATGCCAAGAAGGAACGCCACGAGACAATCTTCCCGGAAGATAAGAAGCAAGCTTTTGCTCTGGGCACTGAAATGGTCATTGACCCTTGGTAATGTGTAAGATAGAAAGATAAGGAAGTACCACAACATGAAAGAGGAATGCTTGATTTGCAAAGCTCCGCTGGAATACTTACTTCAGGAGCAGATAATGGAGTGCGCTATTTGTCATAAGCAGGAATCCAGTAAAACCCGCTGTATAAATGGCCACTATGTATGCAGTGATTGCCATACCCGAGGAATGGACAGTATTTTCGGTTTGTGTATGGGTGAATCCTCCCGAAATCCTCTGGATATTCTGGAGAATATGATGGCAATGCCCTTCTGCCATATGCACGGCCCGGAGCATCATGTGATAGTTGGTGCCGCATTACTGACGGCCTATAAGAATGCCGGTGGAGAAATCGACTTATCCAAGGCGTTACAGGAGATGAACAGCCGCGGAAAAGCAGTTCCCGGCGGAGCCTGCGGATTCTGGGGAGCCTGTGGTGCCGGTGTCAGTACAGGACAGTTTATTTCTATCGTTACAGATTCCACACCCCTGGCCGTAGAGCCTTGGGGACTGAGCAATCAAATGACAGCAAAGGCGCTGGAGAGCATCGGCAAGGTGGGTGGTCCCCGGTGCTGTAAGAGAGATTCCTATCTGGCAATTCTTGCGGCAATCGATTTTGCGGCGGAACATCTGAATATCCATATGGAAAAGACCATGCCGGTTTGCACTCGTTCCGGGCAGAACAACCAATGCATTGGCAAGCGCTGCCCTTTTGTAGGGGGTAAGAAATGAAGAAAGTAGCATTTATCTGCGTCCATAATTCCTGCCGCAGCCAAATCGCGGAAGCATTGGGAAAAAAGCTGGCAGGCGATGTGTTTGAAAGCTATTCCGCAGGTACGGAAACGAAACCCCAAATCAATCAAGATGCCGTCCGGCTTATGAAGCAGGTCCATGGTGTTGATATGGAGAAAACCCAGCGTAGCAAGCTACTGTCCGAAATCCCGGAGGTGGATGTGGTTATCACCATGGGCTGCAATGTTCAGTGTCCGTTCCTACCCTGCTCCCACAGAGAGGATTGGGGTTTGGAAGATCCCAGCGGCAAGAGCGATGATGCGTTCCTGGAAACCATTCGCCTGATTGAAGAAAAAGTGCTTAACCTGCGTGAAAGAATGAAATAAAATATCCCGGAATTGGTTTCGTGATTATCTCGCGTCCAATTCCGGGTTTTCTTATGCAGTTGCCATTTGCCGCTTCTACATTCGTTTCCAGTTAACGAATCCATACAAATCGTTGACTATATTGATATAAAAAGTTATGCCCCCCGGATTATCCGGGGGCATGACTTGCTGGAGCTGTTCACACTCCAACGCACTTTTCTTATGAATGGATTACCAGTTCTTCAATCTTCGCCTTCAGGGCTGCGATCTGCTTGTCAGCTGCTTGATCCAGACCGGTGAGCTTGTTCATTGCCTGCTCGATCTTGTAACGGACAGACATAACGGAGGACTGGGACTCACTGATGC
>JAZSQH010000087.1:0-7440 GCA_045537865.1 Faecousia sp.
GCTTATGTCACGGACTGCTCGGGAGTGGTTGAAAAATCTCTTCCTGCTTCGCAGCGGCTTTCAGCCTTATGACCGCTGTCTCTGTACCGCAAAGAGGGATTTGTCTCCGTCATCGCTATTTTAACGGGTGTATATTATCACTTGGGAGGCTTTCTGTCAAGCGGCTATCTTCCCCAGATAAGCCAGCAAATGCCATAGAGCACCGGCTGATGGGCAAGGTAAATAATAAGGCTATGACGTCCCATAAAGGTAAGTATGGGACGTACATTCCTCTGCAGCAGAGGAACGCGCTCCCTCCAAAGCTCCAGCTTGCCGCCAAACCATACTCCCACTGCGAAAATCATACTCCAAGGCAGCAGGGGATAATAGTCGGCGCTGGTAAAGCTGGCATAGCGAAGTCCCAAGGGTACAAGCAGCTTTGTTTCCACCCGCAACGTTTCACCGAGATAATAGGTAATGGCGAAAACCGCAGCGCACAAAAGCGGGAACCACACACCCTTTGGAGCTTTGATTTTTTTGCTTATGAGACCGTAGGCAATCATCATGGTTCCCAGATTATGGAGTACACCGAACTGTACGGCCATACCCATAAAATGCATGACCAGTGTCACCAGCATTCCGCAGCAAAAGACAACGGCTCCCCTGCGTATGCTGCTTCTGGAAAAGCGCACAACCGCACCGGATATGAGCATAAAGCTGCCCACCGCAGCGAGACGCAGGGAAAAAGCCAGAGGATGGCTCAGCTGCTCATAGCTTATGACGCCAAAAAGATAGAGGTCATAGAGAAAGTGGTAAGCTGCCATAAGTAAAATGGCAAGGGAGCGCCACACATCAAGCACTTCAATACGCTTCACGGTGTCACTCCCCTTTCGATTTTTATATTGTTATATTGATGTTATTCCCCGTTTTATACATTGAAACGGATATTGGTAACATCTCCGTCGGCCATAACATATTCCTTACCCTCGCTGCGGAAAAGACCCTTTTCCTTGGCGGCGGCCATAGTTCCGCAGGCCTTGAGATCCTCAAAGGCAACTATCTCAGCACGGATAAAGCCTCGCTCCAGATCGGAGTGTATCTTGCCGGCAGCCTGAGGTGCTTTGGTGCCCCGGGTGATAGTCCATGCACGAACCTCGTCCTCACCGCCGGTGAGGAAGGAGATATAGCCCAAAAGGTCATAGCTGGTTTTTATAAGGCGGTCAAGTCCTCTCTGGGTGAGACCCAGTTCTGCCATAAACAGCTCTGCATCCTCGGCGTCCATACCTGCTATATCCTCCTCGAACTTAGCGGCAACGGGAAGCACCGCTGCTCCCTGCTCGGCAGCAAGAGCGGCGAGAGCCTTGTAACCGGGGTTGTTCTCATAGTCTGCCATTCCGTCCTCATCCAGATTGGCAACATAGATAACGGGCTTGATGGAGAGAAGGCCGCCGTCCTGAAGGATGTCCTTGTCCTCATCGGTGAACTCAAAGGTAGCGGCGGGCTGTCCGTCGGAAAGATGGTCAATGAGGTTGCGGCACATTTCCATTTCCCTCTTATACTTTTTGTCGCCGCTTTTTGCGTTTTTGGTGGCGCGCTCCAGACGGCGCTCGGTAAGCTCTATATCGGCAAGAATAAGCTCAAGGCTGAGGGTTTCGGCATCCCCTGCAGCATCCATGGGCTCCAAGAAAATTTCCTCATTTTCAAAGCAGCGGACAACATGGACAAGGGCATCCACCTGACGGATGGTCTGGAGGTATGCATTGCCTCTTCCGCCGCCTTTTTTGATACCTACAACATCCACGAAATCAATGGTGGCGGGAGTATACTTTCTGGGCTTATAGTATTCTGCCAGCCAGTCGAGGCGCTCATCGGGAACCTTTGCCTGACCGATATTGGGCTTAACGGCTGCGTTGGAGTAGCTGCCGGTTTCGGCGTGGGAGCCGGTAAGGGCATTGAAGAGAGTGCTCTTGCCAACATTGGGCAGACCTACGATACCAAGTTTCATATATCTGAATTCTCCTTTTGTGCTGGAATATTATTTCTTAATTATTTATCATAGCATACAGCCTTTTAATTCTCAAGCTTTATTGAAAGAATTTAGAATCATAAATCGCAGTCACATTTATGGCTGCGATTCATGATTTTAAATTAGTCGTGCGTTACTCAACCAATCCATACTTCACTTTAATACGGTCAAGCTTCTCCAGCATGGGTTCAGCGGCAATGAGGATGAAGATCACCGTGGCAGCGGCATGGATCAAATCCATGGGAAGGCCGGATACATAGTAGGCCTTCAGCATTTCCCAGTTGAGAGCTTGGGAGTTGTACATCAGCGCTGCGGCAGGGTTCATAATACCGCCGTAGATAATAACCGCAGCAAAGGCACCGAAGGTGGCAAGACTGCCGCGGCTTCGGCGAAGGAGACCTTTGCGGAACAGCACGCCCGCCAAAAAGCCGATAATGCCCATACTGAACATCTGCCAGGGCATCCAGGGACCCTGGGAAAACAGAACATTGGACACTATCATAGTTACTGCGCCTACCAAAAAGCCTGTCTCACCGCCAAAGGCCACACCGGAGATGATGACCAGAGCCATCACGGGCTTAAACTGGGGTAGCATGAAAAATGCAGAGCGGCCTGCTATACCGATGGCACACAGCACCGCGATAGTTACAAGTTCTCTCGCCTTGGGTTTTCGGCTTTCAAACACCAAGAAGAAGGGCAGCATACACTCTGCCAGCACCAACAGTGCCGTAACATTGTAATGCTGGTTTCCCAGATACATCACACCGGTGAAAATGGTAAGAGGGATGCACAGCATAATCAGCACCGCCGCTACAAAAGTGCGTTTACTCAGCTTTCGCTGCTTAACGGGTATCTGCAGTATAGCAGACGGAGGACTTCTGCGTCCAATAGCGACGATGAATAAACCCAAGGCTGCGATAAGCACTACATACAGAAGCAGCTGATTTTCGCCGGTTGCACTAATGCCGTCTTTACCAATCAGTGCCGATAGATCTGTAATGCTGGTGGCATAAAAGAACACCAACAGCGAAATTATCAGGGAAACAGCTGCAAGGACTTTCCGCCATACCGGCAAAGGCTTGGGTTTGAAGTTGACAGCCGTTTCCTTGGGTTTGGGCAGAACAGTGACTTCAGGAATTGCAGGCTCAGCAGGCAATTCACCGCCACAGCAGCCGATAATATCCGCGACCGTAACAGCCTTGGGAATCAAATGGCGCGCCATGCGGTTGGCAGGTGTGGTGTAAAAACTATTGCCGGAGAAGAACTCTCGGGGAGTACCCTCCGCAACGATGTTGCCATCAAAAAACAGGCCACACTTGTGGGCATACTCTGCGCAGAAGGGGACATCATGGCTCACCATCAGAATGGTGACGCCTTGAGCAACCAATCTGCGGAGGATAAACGCAAAAGTCTCTTTGAATTCCGCGTCAAAACCCTTGGTAGGTTCATCCAGCAGCAGAATGTCGGGACTTGTCAAAAGCACCTTCGCCAAGGCACTTCGCTGCTGCTCACCGCCGGAAATGTCATAGGGGTGCCGGTCAAGGAACTCCCGCAGGCCGCAAAGCTCCGTGATCCGGGCAACATCTGCATCCTGTTTTTCCTTTGGAATCTTCTCGCCCCGGAATACTTCGTATAAGTCTTCGCGGACCGTGCGTTTTACAAACAGAGTTTGGGGATTTTGCGGCAAGTGTCCCAGCTTGCCATGGAGGCGAACATCGCCACGGTAGGCCGCACGAAGACCGGAAATCACTTTCAGTGTGGTGGATTTGCCTGCACCGTTACCGCCCAAAATGGCATAGAACTCACCCTTGTGCAGCTTCAGGGTAAATCCCTTCACCACATCGGGGCTGTCTTTTTCATAGCGGAACCACAGATCTTCACACTCTAAAGTTACTTCGCCCGGATAAAGCGGAGATTCTTTGGATTTAAGGGGGAGAAGCGCCTGCTCGTTTGCCAGCTGAGAAAGGAAACTGCTTCCGTCACGAACGGTTACAGGGCAGTCAAGCTTCGTTTCCACTGCAGCCCATACCCGCATGGAGGTGGGCATGGCCAAAAACATACCGTTGCCCTTGTCTTTTAACTGCAGACCAACATGCTCCGGCTTGTCATCGCAGATAATAGCGCCCTCATCCATCGCAATAACTCTTGTAGCAAAGGGAAATGCTTCCTCCAGACGATGCTCCGTCAAAATGATGGTTGTTCCAAGCTCCCGGTTGATTTTGCCCAGCAATGCCAGAAAATCAGCGGCAGCAATGGGGTCAAGCTGTGCCGTCGGCTCGTCCAGCACCAGCACACCCGGCTGCATAGCCATAACGGAGGCCAAACTCAGCAGCTGCTTCTGTCCACCGGAAAGC
Source organism: Faecousia sp. (assembly GCA_045537865.1). GTDB lineage: Bacteria > Bacillota > Clostridia > Oscillospirales > Oscillospiraceae > Faecousia. The sequence continues at coordinate 4,360 of JAZSQH010000087.1, forward strand.
TCCGTAACGTTCTTATAAAACCAATTTTCGATGCCGAAAAATGCGGCAATTTCAGCCACACGGCGGCGAATGGTGGGAGTATCATATCCTAGGCTCTCCAAACCGAAGGCCAGCTCGTGCCAAACCTTATCGGTGACAACTTGATTTTCGGGGGACTGGAGCACGTAGCCTATTTGCTGCGCTTGTTCCCTTAGGGATAGTTCAGACAGAAGCGTACCCTGATAGCGGATTTCACCGGAGAACAGGCCATGGGGAGTCAGACAGGATTTTAAGTGCCGCAAAAGGGTGGATTTTCCGCAGCCGGAAGGACCGCAGATAATAACAAATTCGCCCTGTGCAACGGTAAAAGAGATATTCCGAAGGGCCTTTTTTTCGCCCTCCGGGTAGGTAAAATCTACATTTTTGAATGAATAGCTTTCCATTTTCTCTCCTCCGCCGCATTCAGCACCACGGGCATCAAACACATAATCAAATATACAAACTGAAAAGAAAGGGTTACGGAATTCACTCCTACATACCGGATGCTTGGGAAATACCGGAAGCCAAAGGCGGACACCATTAAACCTGCCAGCAGGAAAAAAGCGCAAAATCCCAAATAGAGCAGTGCTATCTTATCCCGTTCATCAAAGCGGTAAATTGAAAAGGCACTGCGACCCTTTAGGCCGTATCCACGGCTTTTCATACTGTCAGCGGTTTCAATGGCATTTTCCAGTGCCCAAGTAAGCATAATGGACAGCACAGTGATGGCAATCTTCGTGCGATGCCAAAGAGAGCCTTGCGAAACATCTCTGCCAATGCTCCGCTGGGCATCCACTACCGAAGCCATCTGCGCCTTGAACTTGGGAATAAACCGCAGCGTCATACTCAACACTAAAGACATTGCCGGGATGATGCGGCCAAAGAGATAAATAAACTTATCGGAGGTTATGACCCGGTTGAAGTTCACAAACCATAGCATCACCGTGGCTAGCATCACACCGGAAGACAATCCGTAGAGAATGCTCTCCAAGGTCAGCGGATTGCCTGTGGGAAAGTATAGAAGAATGGTAATGCCCTCATGGCTGAAGGCAGGATTCATAAATGCCGTTAATAACATAACGGGCAAACACCATTTTAAGGTGAACAACACGGCCTTCTTTCCCTCTGCCTGCACTGCGTAAATGATGGCGCAGGATAGAGAGATGGCTTGTGCCAGCGGGTGATTCAGCGCCATGGAAAAGCCGATCACCAAAGTGAAATAGAGAAAGTTCACCAAGGGGTGGTATTTTACAAAACTATCCTTTGCCATTTAGCTCATACCCCGGCCAACATCGTGACCCAGATCGCAGGTGTAGCGCCATTCCACGGTGTCGCCATCTTTGAGCTGATATCGGGAACAGCCATAGTTGGGATACCAGCCATTGACGCGGTACATCCAGCCGGAGAGTTCTCCGCAGTCAAATTCGTACAAATTGTGGATGCCCTCAATGTAAGCGCTGTTATATATAGGCGTCCAGGACGATTCCATATGGATGCCCTTCTCCCTGCAGATCCGTTGGAGAACATCAAATACGGATTCACCTTCGTAGAAGGTTACAGAAGTTTTGGCAAGAATCACACCGCCGGAGGGAACCATTTCCAGCTTTTCGGAATCCAACTGATTCAGATTATTAAGAATGGTGGAACACTCAATGGAGAAGGTGCAGGTGTGGGCTTTGCCCTTATCCACATCCTGGTCTTCCGGCTCCACCGGCTTGGGCTTGCCCTCCGGGATGGGATCGGTAAGATACTTATCCTTGCCATCGGTATAAACCTTATCATCACTTTCTTCCGGTTGGGAGAGATAGTCGTCTTTCTCCTCTGCAGGCTGCGTTGTGGGTTCAGGGGTTACTTCTGTTTTGGGTATAGTTTCTTCTTCCGGGAGTTCGTCCGGGCGAATCACCACTTCACCCAAAGAGCCGTCAGTAACCAGATTCAGGATCGTGGCTTTGCTGCCAGTGACGGAAACGGAAGTAACCGCAGTGTCATTGCTGAAAGCAGTGGCGCTTTGTGCGTCCCATTCCTCATCCAGATAGATGGAAAGCAAGGCCGTAAAGTCGAATGGCTCTGAGTGGGCAAACAGACCTTGAATGTTTCCGTCTGCTGTTTTGGTAATATCCACCTTTAGATTGATCTCCTTCGGTGCTGCAATGTCACTGCCGAAAACCGTCCATTCATAGCGGATACCGTTCGATTCACCGGTAAAAACACCGATGGCATTTTCGCTTTGGATTTTCTTTATGATGCTTTCTTTAATAATGCCATTTTCGGGGATTTCAATAGCTTCGTTTAGATTTACGCTGCCAAAGTTGCCCTGACAGGCACACAGAGAAAGCATTATAGTAAAAGCCAGCAACAGGCTCAGTATTTTCTTCATCATTATTCTCCTACTACGATCTTGCCGTTTTTAACCTTCAGCGTATCAGTTGTCATAGCGAGACTCTGGGTTTCATCGGATGCGGCAAATACCGCGTCTTCCACGATCAAATCGAGCACATCGCCGGGGCGGACACTTCCCCGGAGGCGGAACCGCAGGCGCAGAACCACATTGTAGTCCTCCGCTAAAAGCTCTCTGGTGAATGCGTTTTTACCGCCACTCAAATCCAGATACATTATATTGATCAAGCCGGTATCGTTACTGTTTTTCACATTACAGCTCCAGTCCGGCAACTGCTGTCCGGCACTGTTTTCATCGCTGAGGATGAAAATGTTGCCTTCTTCCACGCCGAGAAATTCAAGACGTGAGGAATCAAAACTTATACTCATACTCATGGCAGGGTAGCGTGCCTCGCCCAAATCGGAAATCGTCACATCCAAAGAGAATTCCTTCGTATTGAAAAGGGAGAGCTTTTGAGGTGTCTCCACAATCAGGGTAGGAACACCGGAATTTGAACAAGTCGGATCGTAGCCATGTCGTTCTGTGAGCCAAGGAGTTGTAGTGGGGATTTGTCTTCCTAAGACCGCTTGGCCTCCGACTTACATCCAAAGAGAATTCCTTCGTATTGGAAAGGAAGAGCTTTTGAGGTGTCTCCACAATCAGGGTAGGAACACCGGAATTTGAAC
>JAZSQH010000092.1:0-17766 GCA_045537865.1 Faecousia sp.
GAGCGTGGTATCACCGAGCCCACTCCCACCTTCTCCGCTTGCTTCGGCCAGGCATTCCTGGAGCTGCACCCCACCAAGTACGGTGAGGAGCTGGTTAAGAAGATGGAAGCCAACGGCGCTAAGGCATACCTGGTCAACACCGGTTGGAACGGCACCGGCAAGCGTATCTCCATTAAGGATACCCGTGGCATCATCGATGCAATTCTGTCCGGCGACATTCTGAAGGCAGAGACCAAGAAGATCCCCATGTTCGACCTGGAAGTTCCCACCGCACTGCCCGGCGTTGATCCCAAGATCCTGGATCCCCGTGACACCTACGCAGATGTTGCGCAGTGGGAAACCAAGGCGCAGGATTTGGCTGGCCGCTTTGTAAAGAACTTCGTCAAGTACACCGGCAATGAGGCTGGTAAGGAACTGGTCAAGGCTGGTCCCCAGTTATAATTTTCGATAGATATTTTTGCGCAGCTGCGCGTTTTGCAACCTGCGCAGTATCAACCTTCCGCTTAACTGCATAAAAGATTCCCGGAATGCATCAGCATTCCGGGAATTTTATTGTTAAACAAAAATGTATTTAGTTACAAAGTGGCAACGAAAACTAAACGGAACGCATGTTTACATAATCAAAAAATTATGTAAAAATAACGGCACTTTTTATAGGGCAGTTATCCACATTATCCACAGCTTTATCCACAGAAAAAACAGAAAAACCCCCAGTCAAACCATGGTTTGGCTGGGGATAACCGGGTATATTTACAAAAATCGACATAGGGCGACATAACGCCTTTTGGTTACCATAACAACCACTAAAAGTATATTCTCGCGCCGAATATCCGTGTCTTTTCTCCGGGGGCATCTGTCCGTGTGACATAGCCCTCTGTCTGCAAAAAACCGTCCGGAGAAAGGTTTGTGCCAAGGGTGATATTCTCCCCCGGCAGCGCCTCGGCAAGGTAACAAATGTGGATCTCCCTGGGCGCATGCGTCCGGCGGAAGTCCGTATCCTGCAGGTCGTCCATCCAGTCTAAATACCGGGTGTTGGTCATGTGGTTGTTTTTGTCCAGATCCTCCGGACAGACGGTACGCATTACCGTTTCCGTCAACTGGCAGGGCGCAATAGAGCCGGGGGCAGGCAGTTCGTCGCCCATCAGGACACCCTCTACGCCAACGCCGCTTTTTCCCGGCAGCACCATACTGCGCTGCGCCATATCCATCAGCACCCACAGACTGGTCAGCCGGAACACTTCCCTGCCCGCACTGTCCAGCGCCACGGCGGCTCTGGGGTAGGCGGAACGGGTGGTGGGCATGGGCCATGTTTTGACAGTGAGCCGCTCCCCCGCTTCTGGGTAGCGGTAAATTTGCAGCCGGTGGCGCAGTACCGCCCAAAATAAGCCTTTTTCTGCCATGGTGTTCCAGTCCACACCCAAACGGGAACAATGTCCGCCGGCGGCGCTGAGGGCAAAACCCAACAGCGCAGAGGGGCGCACTCTGCCGAAGGTGTCCAGCTGGTTTTGTTGTACAGTATAATCGATTTCGTAAATCATAAGTTTACTCCAGAACAATAGAAAGGGTATGACTTGTGCCGTCCCGGTACACCACTACAGACACCGACTGTCCCGGCTGGCACAATGCCAGAAAAGCGGCTGTGTCGGCAGCGTCGGTTACTGCCACACCGTCTAGTTGTGTCAGAATGTCGCCGTGGCGGATACCCTTGCGCTGGGCATCACTGCCCGATGAAATGCTTGTGACATATAAGCCTTGGGGCAAGTGGTAGTAATGCTGATGCAGTGCAGGCACGCTTTGTACGGACAGACCCAGCGCAGTCAAGCGCTGTGCATCCTCTGCTGTGTCGGTTGCGGCCGGCGGTTTTTCCCCAAAACGGAAAGAGGTTTCTGTTTCGTTCTGTTTTTGCAGCTGGCGGAACAGATGGATATTCAAAAGACCGAGAGCACTGACGATGCCGCCCAAAAAGATCACCAACACCAACAGCACAGCCACCAAGCCACGATAGCTTTTCGGCGGACGGGTGCTGCCGGTCTGATAGAAACTGTTTTCCTCCGGCATCCGGTTGTTTTCTTTCATACAATACCTCTTTAATTTACCTGCGGCAGAGTAAAGGTAAATTCCGTTCTGCCGTCGTGGCTGTAGACAGAAATATTTTCACCGTGACTGCACACCAGTGTTTTGACGATATACAGACCCAGACCCCAGCCGTCCCGGTTTTCGCTGCGGCTCTTGTCCAGTTTGTGGAATCGGTCAAACAAAAGGGGTAGTTCCTCTTGGGGAATGGTCTGTCCGCTGTTGTAAACGGTGATATAAACCTTTTTACTGCTCTCCCGGATCTGCAGACCCAGCTCGCCCTCTTGAGGACAGAACTTGACTGCATTGTCCATCAGGTTATAAATCACCTAAATAATATAATCCTGACATGCGTGGGTGTAAACGGGATACTCCGGCATATCCACTGCTACCTGCAGGCGCTTGCTGTTGATCTTGCCCTCAAAGGCGATGAGCACCTGCCCGGCACATTCGGTGAGGTCAAAGCGGTGCTTCATTTCCTCGGGGATAGCGCCCTGCTCCTGCAGCCGGGAAATATCCAGCATGCTCCGCACCAGCCGGCTTAACCGCTTGGTTTCGTCGGATACGATTTGCAGATAATGGTTTTGCTGCTGGGGCGGGATCGTGCCGTCCAGAATACCGTCCACATAGCCGCCGATGGTGGTCATGGGTGTCTTTAATTCATGGGACACGTTTGCCACAAATTCTTTTCGCTGGTACTCGCTTTTTTCCAACGATTGCGCCATATTATTAAAGGCAAGGGTCAGTTCCTGCAGCTCCTGGGGCGCGCCGGGATGTACCGTCGCCCGGGCTTTCAGGTCGCCGTGACCGAAAGCGGTGGCGGTTTTTGCTATATCCCGCAGGGGGTAGCTGTGTTTGCGGGTGTAGATGGTCATTGCCACTACAGAAGCCAGCACCACCAACACGGAAACAGAAATGTAGGTGTCAGAGAGTTTTTTGATCAGCGTCAGAGAATCTTGCAGCGGTGTGGAAACGATAACGATGCCCAGAACATGCCCCATGGCATCCCGGATAGTGGTGCAGACCACATACCGGGCATCGGTGTAAAGGCCATCCACCACACCGTTGGTGACCACATATTCCTGGGTCAGGATCTTTTGCAGAAATGCGGAGCTGGTGATCGCCATGCCCCGGTGTTCACAGCCCAAGGGGGCATCGGAACATAACAGCAGCCTGCCGGCAGGATCGCAGATCACCGCATCTGTTTGGGAAATATTGGTGGCTACCGACAGATCGATGAGGAAGTTACGGTCATTCAAAGCGTCCTCTGCGCTGTAGGCAGCTGCCACTTTGGCAATGGTGGAGCAGGTGTTTTTCAGGTCACTGACGGTTTTCTCCGACAGATAGTTCCGGGCAAGAAGCTGGAAAAACACACCCACCGACAACAGCGCCGCCAGAAGGATAATGCCGTAAGCCACAAAGGTACGGCTAAAGGTGGTTTTCATATTTACAGCACCTCGAACTTGTAACCAACGCCCCAGACGGTTTTCAGCGACCACTGATCAGAAACACCCTCCAGCTTTTCACGCAGACGCTTTACGTGGACGTCCACTGTCCGGGAATCGCCGAAGTAATCAAAACCCCATACCTCGTCCAGCAGTTGGTTACGGGTGTAGACCCGGTTGGGAGAGGAAGCCAGATAGAACAAAAGCTCCATTTCCTTGGGCGGGATATCCATTTTCTTGCCGTCGATGGTCAGCTCAAAAGCGTCCATATCGATGGTCAGCTTGTCGAAAACCAGTCGACGGGCATCATTTTCACCGGCGCAGCGGTCTGTCCGGCGGAGTACCGCCTCGATGCGGGCAAGGACTTCCCGCATCTCAAAGGGTTTGGTAATATAATCGTCAGCGCCGTTTTTCAGACCGGCAACCTTGTCGTCGGTCTCGGATTTTGCGGTGAGCATGATAATGGGGGTTTGGCTCTCGGCGCGAATCATTTTACACAAAGTCCAGCCGTCCATTACCGGCATCATTACATCCAGCAGCACCAGATCCGGCTGAACTTCCCGGAATTTGGCAAGACCCTGACCGCCGTCGGCAGCCAAGGTAACGGTATAGCCTTCTTTTTCCAGATACAGCTGCAAAAGCTGGGCGATATGAATATCGTCCTCAACCACCAAAACAGAAATCGACATACGCAGACCTCCAAAAATGAAATAATTGCATTTTTTCTTATTATATAACAAAAGTCAAGGTTTCAGTGAACATTTTGTAAAGAGTTTCACCCCAATTTGTGAACACAGAAGATATGGTTGAAAAATTCAGGCTAATGGCATATAATAGGTGGCAGAACAAGAAAGGAAAAGCGCTATGATTATTTTTGAATTTTTAAAAGCGGTGCTGTTTGGCATTGTAGAAGGCATTACCGAATGGCTGCCCGTCTCCTCCACGGGACACATGATCCTGCTGGACGAGTTTATCAAATTGCAGGTATCTGCGGAATTTTATGAGATGTTCCAGGTGGTGATCCAGCTGGGTGCGATCCTGGCGGTGATCCTGCTGTTTTTCCACAAGCTCAACCCCTTCTCCCCCAAGAAAACCGTAGAGCAAAAGAAAAATACCTGGCAGCTGTGGTTCAAGGTGATTGTGGCAGTGATCCCCTCGGCGGTGATCGGTCTGCTGCTGGACGATTGGATGGATGCCCATCTGTATAATTACATAGTTGTGGCTATTACGCTGGTGGTCTACGGTGTTGCATTTATTTGGATGGAAAACCTGAATAAGACCCGGCAGATGAAGGTGCAGGATGTATATGACATCGACTACCGCACGGCGCTGCTCATCGGCGCATTCCAGTGCCTGAGCCTGATCCCCGGCACATCCCGCTCCGGCTCTACCATTCTGGGCGCAATCATTTTGGGCGTGGCAAGACCTGCCGGCGCAGAATTCAGCTTTTTCCTGGCGATCCCCACCATGCTGGGCGCCAGCGCGCTGAAGGTGCTGAAATACGCTCTGGAGATCATGGACGGCGCAGCCGCTATGCCAACGGGCATGGAGATCGGTGTACTGATCATTGGCTGTGTAGTGAGTTTGATCGTCAGCCTGTTGGTGATCAAAGCGCTGATGGAATATGTCCGCAAGCGCAGCTTTGCGGTGTTTGGCATTTACCGTATCGTGCTCGGCGCAGCAGTGCTTGGCTACTTCCTGCTGAAGTAAATAAAAACCCCGTGAGTGCAATCACTCACGGGGTTTTCTTTATCTTACGTATTCAATGACCACGCGGCGGTTAGGCTCCGTGCCAACAGAGTAGGTGGTGATCCGGTCCATGTCCTGCAGAGCAGCATGGATCACATGACGCTCGTAAGCGTTCATAGGCTCCAAGGTGGTGCGGCGGTGTGCCTTCAGCACCTGCTGTGCCTTCTTGGTTGCGTAGCGGCGCAGGGATTCCTCACGCTTCTCCCGGTAGGACTCGGCATCCACATTGATGCGGATGTGACCCTCCACGGTGCGGTTGATAGCGTAGTTCGCCAAGTGCTGCAGCGCGTCCAAAGTGTCGCCACGGCGACCAATGAGATAACCCAGATCCTCGCCGGTGAACTCCACGGCATAGGTGGTATCGTCAACCTTCCATGCGTGGGGAACAGCGTCGGAATTCATGTGCTCTAAAAGACCTTTCAGGAACTGTTCGATCTTTTCCTCAACGCTGCCGGGAACAGCGGGGGCAAACTCCTTGGGAGCGACGACCTTCTTGGGCTCAGCCTTGGGGGTCTCCTTCTTGGGCTCAGCCTTGGGGGTCTCCTGCTTGGGCTGGGGTGCGGGAGCGGGTTGCTCCGGCTTCTTTTCCACCGGTGCAGCCTTGGGCTTGGAACGGGATGCAGCGCCGAAAGCGCTCTTGGGTGCGGCGGGTACGGGATCGGGTGCTTCGTAGGTCACTTCTACCTTTGCGGGGGTAGCGCCCAGACCCAGAAAACCGGGTTTTGCCTGAGCAAGAACCTGCACGGAAACATCATCCCGGGAAAGACCCAGCTGGGTCAAAGCAGCCTCGATGGCAAGATCAATGGTCTTGCCACTGGCAATCATGGTTTTTTCCATTGATTATTCCTCCGTAGATTGGTTGTAACGGTTGGGGTCATAAGCTCTGCCCTTGCAGTAGGGACGGGCGGCGATACCGGAGAGCGTTTTGTTTGCAGGCTCGTCCTCGGTCAGACCCTCTTTCTTTGCGGCATATTCCTTGGCAGCGGCAGCCTTGGCAGCTTCCTGCTCACGCTGCTTTGCCTGCTGCATCTTTTTCTTGCTGGTGTTGGCAGTGATGCCGTCGGGATTCGCTGCCCGGCGCTCTGCGCGGACACGCTCCTTCTCTGCTTCTACCGCTTCCTCAGCCAGCGCTTTTTTCAGACGCTCTGCGTCCTCGGCATCGTAGATCTTACGATACTTCTGGGTCAGGTATACATCTGCCACGGTGGTAACAATACCCTGGGCGAACCAGTAAAGGCTCAATGCGGCAGGCATAGAGAAACCGATCCACAAGGACATGATGGGGGACAGCCACATCATCATCTTGCTCTGCTGGGCAGACTGGGAATTCTTGGCGGTTTCCTTATCCTCGATACCCTTTTCGTTGGTGACCAGGGAGTTGTTCATCCGCATGGAGATGAGCATAGACAGCAGCGCGCCACCGGCAGAGAGAATGGGCATCAGGAAACAGCCCAGCTGCGGCCAAACATTGGCAAAATCCCACTGCCAAATCTTGTAGTTAGGGGTTGCGGCCAGGTCAAATCCCAGGAAAGAGAAGTTGATACCCTCGGCAGCGGCTTGGCTCAGAGAAATGCCGGCAGCCTGAATTTCTGCCAGGAAGTTGGGGATCTGAGGCGCGGCGATCATCTGATTGTAGAAATCACCGTTGCTGCCGGTGAACAGCTCCGGGGCAGCCTCTTTGATCACGGAAACGATCTGGCCTGCCACATCAGCGCTCTGCTGCAGCATGTAGGTGATGGGCTGACGGACAACGGCGTACAGAGGGATCAGCACCAAAATGGGCAAAAAGCTCCAAAGGCAGCCGCCACCCATGGAGACGCCTTCCTCTTTGTAGAGCTTCTGGATCTCCTGATTCTGACGCTGTTGATCGTCTGCGTATTTTTTCTGAATGGCTTGTACCCGAGGGGTGACCCGGGACATTTTCATCATGCTCTTTTTGCCCTTGGCGGTAGCAGGCAGCAGGATCAGCTTTACCAGGAAAGCAAAGATGATCAGCGCAACACCGTAGTTGGTGGTGAACTGGTACAGTTGCGCCAACAGCCAACCGAAGGGAACTTGCACGATGTCTGCAAGATTAAATGCTAAAAACATTTGATTTCCTCCTAAGGCACGGGGTCAAAATAGTCGCCCTTGTAAAAGGGATGACAGCGGCATAGACGTTTGATTGCCAGCCAACTGCCTTTGCAAGCCCCGTATTTGTTGATGGCTTCTTGTGCGTAAGCGGAGCAGGTGGGTGTAAACCGACAGCTTGGGGGAGTCAGGGGGGAGATGTGACGACGGTAAAACTGAATCATAGAAAGCAGAAATCGTTTCATTGGTCTGCCACCAAAATACCGGCTTTTTCAGCCAGGGACAGATAGGCAGCGGTGATTTTCTCAAAGTCGGCGGTAATACACCGGCTTCTTGCCACGACCACAATATCCCAGCCGGCTGCAAAACGGCTTTCGTTCAGGCGATAGACCTCACGCAGACGACGGCGTACCCGGTTGCGCACCACAGCGCCACCCAGCTTTTTGCTGACCGTCACACCCACCCGATTGGCCTCCAATCGGTTCTTTTTGGCATACAGCACCAGAAAAGAGTTGCTGTGACCGGTGGTTGCATAGAGCCGCCGAAAAATATGATTCAGTTTTAGGGCACTGGAAAATCTCATAAAATCTCTCCCAAAAGATTGCCACGCCAGTGTGCGCGCTGGCTCGCAATGACAACCAATGCAAAATCGAGAAGCGAGAGATTTTGTTTCAGGTCGTGTTTTGCGGAGGGCAGATATACTTTGTGTATTTCAACCGACGCAAAGCGCGACTTGGGACAAAAGATCCGCTTCGAACAATTATCGCATATAAAAAGGGGGCGGGGCGAATTTAAATTCGCCCCGCATGGACTCCCGTTTCGCTATGAGCGATTATTCATGTGGTCACTCACGCATAAAGCTGCTTATGCAGACAGAACCTTGCGGCCCTTAGCACGGCGGCGGGCGAGAACCTTGCGGCCGTTAGAAGTAGCCATTCTCTGGCGGAAACCGTGAACCTTGGATCTGTGGCGACGGCTGGGTTGATAGGTACGCTTCATTTGTAGACACCTCCTGTCAATTCTCAATATGCTCGACAGTCAAAAAGACCGCAGCAAAACATAGTTTTTGACTATACAGATAGTCATGCTAAGGTATTATAACCGAAAAATGCCAGCAGGTCAACAATTATTTTTCACACTGTTGCGCCAGCCAGCCCAAATGGGGCTCAAATGTTACCCCAAAAGGGGTAGGCTCTGCCCCGGTGATGACTTGCTCCACAAACCGGGCGGCCAAAACGGCGGCATCGTACAAGCTGCGACCCCGGACATAACCGCCGGTAAACACAGCGGCAAACAAATCGCCGGTGCCATGGAAACTGCCGGGGAGTGTCTGGGTCTGATAGAACTGCCCGTCGCTGAGCAAAAAGCCGGTCTGTCCTGACCCGAGGGAAACCCCGGTGAGCACAACATTCTTTGCGCCCAGTTTGGTCAAACCGGATATCAGCTGTTGGAAATAGGAAAGATCGCCGGTTTCCCTGTAGGGCAGACCCGTCAGAAAAGATGCTTCTGTAATGTTGGGAAGCAGCGCATCGCACCGCTGGCAGAGTTTTTTTACCGCCTGCACGTGGGCATCGGTGATGCGGCTGTACAACTTGCCGTGGTCGCCCATCACCGGGTCTAATACCACTGTGGCAGGAAAGGCATCCAGCACCTGCTCCACCCGGGCGGCTTGCGCCGGGTCGGACAGATAACCCACACAAATCCCGTCAAATTGCAAGTCTATTTGCTGCCAGTGCCGGCAAATGCCGTCCATATCCTCGTTCAGAGAACGGACATGGGGACTGGGGAAGCCGGTATGGGTGGACAGCACTGCCGTGGGCAGCACACTGCAGGCGCAACCCATAGCGGAAAGCACCGGCAGCGCCACCGTCAGGCTGCATTTGCCAACGCAGGACAGATCCTGCACCGATAAAACTTGTTTCATATTACTCCTGATTGCGTTTTTTCATCAGTTCCCGCATACGCAGGGCATGGTCGAGCTGGCGCTTGCGGATACGCAGGCTCTGGGGCGTACACTCCAAAAGCTCATCGTCAGCCAAAAACTCCAGACACTGCTCCAGAGAGAACACCTTGGGAGAAACCAGCCGCAGGGCTTCGTCAGAGCCGGAGGCACGCATGTTGGTCAGCTGCTTTTTCTTGCAGACGTTGACGGTCATATCCTCGTTGCGGCTGCAGATACCCACCACCATGCCGGCATAAACCGGTGTGCCGGCGCCGATAAACAGTGCGCCACGCTCCTGGGCATTGAACAGACCGTAGGAGCAGGCATCGCCGGTCTCGAAAGCGATCAGCGAGCCGGTGAGCCGGCGCTCGATCTCGCCCTTGACCGGGGCATAGTTTTCCAGCACGCTGGACATGATGCCCTCGCCGCGGGTGTCGGTGAGGAACTCGCTGCGATAGCCGAACAGACCCCGGGAGGGGACTAAGAATTCCAGACGGTAACGGTTGCCCATGGGGGTCATGGACAGCAGATCGCCCTTGCGGCGACCCATTTTTTCGATAACGGCGCCCATACACTCCTCCGGCACGTCGGCGACCATTCTTTCGATAGGCTCGCAGAGCTTGCCGTCGATTTCCTTGGTCAGCACACGGGGTGTGGACACGGAGAACTCATAGCCTTCCCGGCGCATGGTCTCCATGAGAATGGAAAGGTGCATTTCGCCACGACCGGCAACATTGAAAGAATCGGTGGAAGCCTCGGTGACATGGAGGGACACGTCTTTCAAAAGTTCTTTTTCCAGTCGGTCACGGAGATTCCGGGAGGTAACGAACTTGCCCTCCTTGCCGGCAAAGGGAGAATCGTTGACGGCAAAGGTCATTTCGATGGTGGGGTCGGAGATCTTTACAAAGGGCAGCGGCTCCAGCGCATCGGGAGCGCAGAGCGTTCTGCCGATGGTGATGTCCGCCATACCGGAAAGGGCAACGATCTCGCCGGCGGAAGCCTCCTGAATGGGGGTCTTGCCCAAACCGTCGTAGGCATAGAGGGCAACCACTTTGCCCTTTTGCTTGATTTCCGGATCGTGGTAGTCGCAGATAGTCACTTCCTGATTGACCTTGATGGTGCCACGCTCCACACGACCCACTGCAATACGACCTACATACTCATTATAATCAATAGAGGAAACCAGCAGCTGCAAAGGTGCAGTTTCGTCGCCCTCGGGAGCAGGGATATAGTTGACAATGGTCTCAAACAGCGGCACCAAGTCCGTGCCTGCCTCGTCGGGACTGTAGGACGCAGTACCCTGCCGTCCGGAACAGAACACAGTGGGGGAATTGAACTGCTCGTCGGTGGCATTGAGATCCAGCAAAAGCTCCAAAACCTCGTCCATGACTTCGTGGATCCGGGCGTCGGGCTTGTCGATCTTATTCACAGCCACGATGACCTTGTGACCCAGCTCCAATGCCTTGCCCAGCACAAACCGGGTCTGGGGCATCGGACCTTCGGCAGCGTCTACCAAAAGGATAACGCCGTTGACCATTTTCAAAATACGCTCCACCTCGCCACCGAAGTCAGCGTGACCGGGGGTATCCACAATGTTGATTTTATAATCTTTGTAGTTGACGGAGGTGTTTTTTGCCAAAATGGTAATGCCACGCTCCCGCTCCAGGTCGCCGGAGTCCATGACCCGCTCCTGGGTAGCCTGATTTTCCCGGTAGATGCCGCCTTGCTTCAAAAGTTCATCCACAAGGGTGGTCTTGCCGTGGTCGACGTGGGCGATAATGGCAATATTACGAATTTTCTCTTGCATAGACATTTGTATTCCTCATTTCTGCGAGCATATCTTCTCAGTATAAAACTATAGCACACCCAAACCGGGATTGCAATAAAGTACACAAAAAAGAAAGGAAAAATAATCGGTTTCTGTGACTTCCATAGCTTGACCCGGTGGAACGAATATGGTATGATACTAGGTAACACAGAGGAAAGGCGCGAGAAAATGAAGGATAAATTAAAGGTCGTGGTATCCTATGCCATCGTGGTGTTGGTGGCAATGGTAATGGCGATCAACTACCAGTTGTTCGTGTTCCCCAATAAGTTTGCACCGGCAGGTCTGAATGGTATTTTTACCATGATCCAGTACTTGTTTAACTTTAAGTTCAGTTATACGACGATTATTATTAACATTCCCCTGGCTATCGCTGCCTTTTTTATCAACAGCAAGCCCCGGGCGCTGCGTACGCTGACTTACAGCTTGTGCTTCTCCGGCTTTTTGATGATTTTGGATCATGTGGATCTGTCCGCGTTTGCCTACTCCTCCAACGTCAGTGCGTTGGTTGGCCCGGCGGTGGCAGGTCTGATCACCGGCTTTGGCGGTTATGTGATGCATAAAATCAACGCTTGTTACGGCGGTACGGAGTTTATCGCCGGCTTTATCCACAAGTTCAAGCCCAACATGAACTTCTTTAACGTGATTTTCGTGCTGAATATCTCCGTTGCCCTGATTTCCTACTTCGTTTACGATTATAAGATCGAGCCGGTGCTGATGTGCATTATTTACAGCTTTGCATCCAGCTCCGTCCGTGACAGTATGAACCGCAAATATCAGAGCGCCGTCCGGTGTGAGATCATTACCGACCATCCGGAGGAGATCAAGCAGCGGATCTTGCAGGACTTAAACCACGCAGCCACGGAGATTTCCGCCAAGGGCGCATATTCCGGACAGGATAAAACGATCCTGCTGTGTGTGATCAATCCGTCCCAGGTTCCGGAGCTGACCAAGCTGGTGGAACAGTTCCCCGGCAGCTTTGCCGTATTCAGCAGCGCAACCAAGGTCATGGGCTACTTTCTGCATCTGGACAGCCATGGCAAACCGGAAACGGTGTTGTTCGATCAAGGTAAAAAATAAAATTTATATATTATAATTTGCAGGAGGAAATAAACGATGGCATACATTTATCCCGAACCCAGTCATACCTTTAGCGAATACCTGCTGGTCCCCGGCTATACTTCCGAGGACTGCATTCCCGATAACGTTTCTCTGCGTACGCCCCTGACCAAGTACCGCAAGGGCGAGGAAGAGCCGGCGATCAGCTTAAATATCCCCTTGACCTCTGCCATTATGCAGTCCGTGTCCAATGACACGCTGGCGATCGCGCTGGCAAAGGAGGGCGGCATCAGCTTTATCTATGGCTCTCAGTCCATCGAGTCCCAGGCAGCCATGGTGGCAAAGGTCAAGAGCCACAAGGCTGGCTTTGTGGTGTCCGCATCTAACCTGACCCCCGACGCAACCTTGGCAGACGTGCTGGAGCTGAAGGAGAAAAACGGCTTCTCCACCGTGGCCATCACCGACGACGGCACTGCCACCGGTAAGCTGCTGGGCATCGTCACCGGCCGTGACTACCGTGTGTCCCGTATGGAAGGCACCGAGAAGGTCAGCACCTTCATGACCCCCCGGGAGAAAATGGTGGTTGCACCTGCCGAAACCACACTGAAGGCAGCCAATGATATTATTTGGGAGCATAAGCTTAACAGCCTGCCCATCGTGGACGAAAATGACCACCTGATGTACTTCGTATTCCGCAAGGACTACGCTTCCCACAAGGCAAATCCCCAGGAACTGCTGGACAGCAAGAAGCGCTACCTGGTAGGCGCAGGTATCAATACCCGTGACTACGCAGAGCGTATCCCCGCCCTGCTGGAAGCCGGCGCAGATGTGCTGTGTATCGACTCCTCCGAGGGTTACACCTGCTGGCAGTCCAATACCATCGCTTGGGTGCGTGAGCATTACGGCGACAGCGTAAAGATCGGCGCAGGCAACGTGGTTGACCGTGACGGATTTATGTTCCTTGCCAAGGCTGGCGCAGACTTTATCAAGGTCGGCATCGGCGGCGGTTCTATCTGTATCACCCGTGAGACCAAGGGTATCGGCAGAGGTCAGGCAACTGCTCTGATCGAGGTTGCCGCAGCCCGTGATGAATATTTCGCAGAGACCGGCATCTATGTGCCGATCTGCTCCGACGGCGGTATCGTCCACGATTACCACATGACCCTGGCGCTGGCAATGGGCGCAGACTTCATGATGCTGGGTCGCTACTTCGCCCGGTTTGACGAGTCCCCCACACCTAAGGTCATGGTAAACGGCGCATACATGAAGGAATACTGGGGCGAAGGCTCCAACCGCGCCCGGAACTGGCAGCGCTATGACTTGGGTGGCAAGACCAAGCTCAGCTTTGAGGAGGGTGTTGACTCCTACGTTACCTATGCCGGTACGCTGCATGACAATGTGGAGGCAAGCCTTTACAAGGTCAAGTCCACCATGTGCAACGTGGGTGTTGTGAACATCCCCGACCTGCAAAAGGAAGCTAAGCTGACCCTGGTTTCCAGTGTGTCCATCGTTGAGGGTGGCGCCCACGACGTGACCTTGCGTTCTACCACCAGCCAGAAATAAGGAGGACAAAGATATGTTTCTGTTTTATAAGAACTCCTTTTTGGCATCTGTTTTGAGCATTTTGGGCTGTGTTTTGATCCTTGTGACGATCATGACTTTTGAGGAGTATGAGCTGTATGAAGCTGCGATCCCCCTTTTGCTGGGTGTGGCGCTGAATGTGGCAGGAAAGCTGGTCAGCAACGAAAAGGTCTTCAAAAAGTGGTGGAAGCAGGTCAAGGATCTGGGTTACGAGGAGCAGATCAAAACCAGCTTCGAGGTCGCCCAGATGGTCTATAGCAAAAACCCCAGGAAGCGCACTCTGAAAGAGATTGCAAAGCTGAATCCTGCGGCGGTAGCTTATATTGAGGCAAAGAAATAAAAACATACCCCGGTGCGAACGCACCGGGGGTTTTTTATGCAAACAGCTTATCAATGGATTCAAAACGGTAGCCCTTTTCCTCCCAACGGGTGAGCAATTCGTCCAAAATCTCTGCGTTGGTCTGAGAAGTAGAGTGCAAAAGCACCACAGCGCCATTGTGAATTCGTGGCAGCAGCTTGGAAAAAGCCTGCTCTTTTGTAGGCTGAGAATCGTTGTTCCAGTCCACATACGCCAAGCTCCAAAACACGGTCTGATACCCCAGCTGCTTTGCCATTTTCAGATTTTCCTCGCTGTATGTGCCTTGGGGTGGGCGGTAGTATTTGGGCATTTCCTTGCCGGTGATCTCATAAAACAGCGATTCCAAGTCTTGCAGCTCCTTGGCAAAGGCGGTTTTGTCGGAAATTTTCGCCATATCCGGGTGGTGCATGGTGTGGTTGCCCACAATATGCCCATCGTTAACCATGCGCCGCACCAAGTCGGCATTTTTCTCCATATAATTGCCCACCAGAAAAAAAGCGGCTGGCGCATTGTGCTTTTCCAGCGTGTCCAAGATTTTCTCCGTGCAGCCGTTTTCATACCCGGCATCAAAGGTCAGGTAGATCACCTTTTCGGTGGTGTCGCCTATGTAAGCGGCATCGTATTTTTTCAGAGCATCTGCCGCTGCCGTGCCGATGGGCGGCTGCCCCTCCTGCCGGAAACTAAGACCCCACGATCCGGTGGCCACAGCGGTGTTCCAGAATTGGGATAAAACCAATAAAAATGCGGCGGCAATTGCGCCGAACAAAATAACAATATCCTTTTTTCGCATACCATCCCTCCCGGGACAATCTATGCAAAAACAGTGACGGATATGCAAAAGCAGCCTTGTGCGTTGGCACAAGGCTGCTTGTTATAGAAAATTACTTCAGAATTTTCAGAGCGCCGGTGGGGCAAGCCTGGGCACACTTGCGGCAGGTTGCGCATACGGCAATCTTTTCAGAATCCCGGAACTCCGGCTTGATGACAGTGGTAAAGCCACGGCCAACCAGACCCAGCAGACCCTGCTGTGCCACTTCCTCGCAGGTACGGACACAGAGGTTACACAGAATACACTTGCCTTCGTTGCGCTCGATCACAACCAGCTTCTTTTCAGAGCCGGCCTGCCGCTTGTCGCCGGCAAAACGAGCCGGGTCGATCTCGTAGCGGTTGGCATGCTTGATCAGGCTGCAGTTGTAGTAATCGTGGCAGCCGCACTCCAGGCAACGGCTGGCTTCGGCACGAGCCTGCTCCTCGGTGAAGCCGAGATTCATCTCGTTGAAGTCCTTGATGCGGACTTCTGCCGGCTTACAAGCCATCTGCGCACGCTGCTTCTTTTCGTATTCCACGAACATCTCGGGAGTGACCACACGCTCGGAGAAGTAGGGCTTGCGATAGGGAACTTGGTTGCCCTTCAGGTAGGAATCCACCACAGCGGCGGCCTTGTTTGCCTCGCCGATGGCGGCAATGGCAATACCGGCGCCACGGTTGGTAGCGTCACCCACAGCAAATACGCCCTCCAGATTGGTGCGGAAGGTGTCCTCGTCAGCGGCAATAATGCCCTTGCGATTCAGC
The DNA here is from genome assembly GCA_045537865.1 of Faecousia sp. GTDB lineage: Bacteria > Bacillota > Clostridia > Oscillospirales > Oscillospiraceae > Faecousia. The sequence goes on from JAZSQH010000092.1 coordinate 15,675, forward strand.
TCCACTTCCTCAAAGCCTTCCGGCAGAACTTTCTGACCGATAGCAGAGATAAAGCTGTCGATCTCCAAGGTTTCGAACTTGCCCTCTACAGCGACGGGGCTGCGACGACCGGAAGCGTCCGGCTCACCCAGCTCCATGACCTGCAGCTTGACAGCCTTGACCTTGCCGTTTTCGCCAATGATCTCGGCGGGGTTGCGCAGGAAACGGAAGGTGACACCCTCCTCCATAGCTTCCTCGATCTCGATCTTTTCAGCGGGCATTTCCTCCAAGGTACGGCGATAGACGATGCTGACTTCCTTTGCACCCAGACGAACAGCGCTGCGGCAAGCGTCCATAGCGGTGTTACCACCGCCCATGACTACCACCTTTTCGCCGATCTCGGGACGGTTGCCCAAAGCGATCTCCCGGAGCAGGTGGATACCGCCCCAAACGCCCTCCAGCTCCTCACCGGGAACGCCGGCCTGCATGGAAGTCCATGCGCCGATGGCGATGACGGTGGCATCGTACTGGGAACGGATGTCGGCAAAGCTTGCGTCCTTGCCAACCTTAAAATTGGGCTTCATTTCTACGCCCATATCGGCAATCAATGCGATTTCCTGATCCAGAACTGCCTTGGGCAGACGGTATTCAGGAATACCGTAACGGAGCATACCGCCCAGCTTGGGCATCGCCTCGTAAATGGTAACAGCATGACCGCTGCGACGCAGGAAGTATGCGGCAGTCAGACCGGCGGGGCCGCCGCCGATGACGGCAACTTTCTTGCCGGTGTCGGGAGCGATGTCGGTCTTAAAGGGATTTTCTGCAGCCAGATCCTTGTCGGCTGCAAATGCCTTCAAAAATGCGATGGAGATAGGCTCCTCCACCATTTTCCGGCGGCAGGCAGTCTCGCAGGGATGGGGACAGACACGGCCGATAGATGCAGGCAGGGGCAGCTTTTCCTTAATGGTGCGCACAGCGCCACGGTAATCGCCCTGGGCGATCTGCTTCACATACAGCTGGCAATCAGTGCCGGCGGGGCAGTTCAGCATACAAGGACCACGGCAGTCGCCGTCGTGGTCACTCATCAGCAGCTCCAGCGCCACTTTACGAGCCTGCACAACACGCTTAGACTCGGTGTCGATCTCCATGCCGTCAGCGGCCATGGTGGAGCAAGCACGCATCAGCTTGGGGCTGTTCTTTGCTTCTACCACACAGATGCCGCAAGCACCGTAGTGCTTAACATTTTCGTTGTGGCAAAGGGTGGGGATGTCGATGCCGTTGGCTTCAGCGATCTGCAGAATGGTCTGACCCTGCTGACCCACGCACTCCTTGCCGTTAATGATCAATTTGATTTCGCTCATTGTTATATCCCCCTTACTCTACAACCACTGCACCCAAACGGCAGGAATGGATACACTGACCGCAGCGGATACAGACATTGGGGTCGATGCTGTGGGGCTGCTTCTTTTCGCCGGAGATAGCGCCCACGGGGCACTTCTTGGCGCAAAGACCGCAGCCGACACAGGCTTCTTCGTTGATGGAATAGGTCAGCAGTGCGGGGCACTCCTTAGCAGGACACTTCTTGTCGTTGATGTGCGCCTCGTACTCATGACGGAAGTAACGGATGGTAGTCAGAACGGGGTTGGGAGCAGTCTGACCCAAGCCGCACAGAGCGCCGTCCTTAATGGTGTTGCACAGTTCTTCCAGCAGCTCTACATCGCCGGGCTTGCCCTCGCCCTTTACGATTCGTTCCAGGATCTCGGACAAACGCTTGGTGCCGATACGGCAGTGGACACACTTACCGCAGGACTCACGGGTGGTGAACTCCAGGAAGAACTTGGCGATACCCACCATACAAGTGGTCTCGTCCATAACGACCATACCGCCGGAGCCCATGATCGCGCCGGTTGCGCCCAGAGCGCGGTAGTCGATAACGGTGTCCAGCAGCTGGGCGGGGATACAACCGCCGGAAGGGCCGCCCATCTGAACAGCCTTGAACTCGTGACCATCACGGATGCCGCCGGCGATGCCGAAGATCACATCCCGGAGGGTCTTGCCCATGGGGATCTCCACCAGACCGGAGCGCTTGACCTTGCCGGTAACGGCAAAGACC
>JAZSQH010000060.1:0-14276 GCA_045537865.1 Faecousia sp.
CGGCCGATAGCAACACGCTGACGCTGACCACCGGACAGAGCCTTGGGCTTACGACCCAGGTACTGGGTGATGTCCAAGATCTCAGCCGCTTCCTTAACCTTGCGGTCGATCTCGTCCTTGGGCATGTGACGCAGCTTCAGAGCAAATGCCATGTTGTCATACACGGTCATGTGGGGGTACAGAGCGTAGTTCTGGAAAACCATTGCGATGTCACGATCCTTGGGAGCCACATCGTTGACCAGCTTGTCGCCGATCCACAGCTCGCCCTCAGAGATCTCTTCCAGACCTGCGATCATACGCAGAGTGGTAGACTTACCACAGCCGGAAGGACCGACCAGAACGATGAATTCCTTGTCAGCGATCTCCAGGTTGAACTCCTGAACCGCGACCACACCCTGACCGGTAACCTGCAGCTTAGCCTTCTCGGCTTCACGCTCCATGTAGGCTGCCAGAGCTTCGGGATCCTTCTTCTCCAGTCTCTTCAGTTGCTTTTCCTTCTTCTTGTTGCGCTTGACGTCATCACCACTGAAAGGGTAGATTTTCTTGACGTTCTTCAGGGACATATTTGCCATAACTTCTCGACTCTAAGCATACCGACTCCTCGCGTATGCTCTCGCATGCAGCCAAGCAAAATAGCTGCAGCATTACGACAGGTCTCCACACTGCCGTACCGTGAGTCCAACGGTGTTTATTTTCCTCCTTTTGTGACGCAAGACATCTATTTTTGTGGAGTAGATGCCATACGCCCGGATGCTATAATGATAACACAAAAACCAGTTCTTGGCAATCATATTTTCTGACAGTTTTCTACCCCGGTTTTTGTGCATATTGCCAGTTATTCCACTGTGCAGCTGCCGTCGCTGTGAATGGTCAGACTGGCGCTGTAGAATTCCGCCATGGCATCCTCCAGATAATAAAGATCCTGCACACCGGCAGTTTCGTAGCTGGAGTGCATAGCCAGCTGAGGCAAGCCGATGTCCACCGTGGGTACAGACACGTGACCCACAGAAATACTGCCCAAGGTAGAGCCGCCGGCCAAGTCCGCACGGTTATAGTAGGTCTGCACCGGCACTTCCGCCTGCTGGCACAGCTTGCGGAATACCGCCGCCGATGCGCCGTCGGTAGCATAGCGCAGGTTGGCATTGAACTTCACTACCACACCGCCGTTTACCACCGGAGCGTTGTTGGCATCGGCATATTCCGGATGGTTGGGGTGAACTGCGTGGGCATTGTCCGCCGAGACCATAAAAGATCTGCGCAGCAGCTGGTCTGCCGGTACACCAACGCAGGCCGCAATCCGGTCAAGCACGCTCTCCAGCAACCGGGAATCTGCGCCCTGCTGGGATTGAGAGCCTACCTCCTCGCTGTCGAACACGCACAACACCTGCACCTGACGGCTCTGACCTGCGTTCAAAAAGCCTTGTGCGCAGCACCATGCGCAGGCAAGATCATCCAGACCCGCGCCGGAGATATACCCCTCCTCTACGCCCCACACCGTTGCCGGCTGACGCAGATACAAATACAGGTCATGCCCCAGGATCTTGCCCCCCGCCGCCTCGGTGAGCAGGGACATGAGCTTACCCTTGGCATCGGCGCTGCCCACCAAAGGAAGGGTATCCACCGCCGGATTCCAGGCATAGCCTTCGTTGGCCTTGCGGTTCATGTGGATGGCTACATTAGGGATCAAAAGCAGATCCCGGTCAATATCGATCAGGCGGCTTTCTACCCCCTGATCCGTTTCCACCATCACCCGGCCGGCGATGGAAAGCGGTCTGTCCAGCCATGTGGAGATCAGCATACCGCCGTACTTCTCCGTGGACAGCCGGGTATATGTTCCGGTGAGCTCACCGTTTTCCTTGACCTTGAAACCAGGGCGGTCAGCGTGGCTGGCGCTGATGAGAAAGCCGGTGGGTACGGTTTCCGGAATCCGGAATGCGATCACTGCGCTGCCGCCCCGGGTGAGGAAATATTTACCCCCGGGAAGCAAGTCCCAATGCTCTGCCTCGGACAGGCGGCTATAGCCTGCCGCCTCCAGCATCCACACCAGACCGTCCACCGCATGATAGACGCTGTGGGCGCTGTCTATAAAATTTTTGAAAGCCTCGATCCGTGTATCCATAAATTTCCTCCTGAAAGTACTTTTTGTTATTGTATATGATTTCCCACTTTTCGTCAATGAAAAGGGTAAAAGTTTTCCACAAGTCGATAATTGTCGAAATGTTTGGTTTTTTGCTGTTTTTGCGGTTTTATGTCGGTATTTGTCGAGCGATTGTTTCGGTTTTTCCTTGCAAATTCACACAGATTATGCTAAATTATATTTGTCGCAACGCGGCAAAGACTGCCGCAGCCTAGGGGATCGATTCTTTTATGTCAGGAGAGTAACGTATGGACAATCACACAACCGTAATTATCGCAGACAATACGGAGGAATTTTGCGCCAGTCTGTCCGCCGCGCTGAAACGTGCCGACGGTTTCCAGGTGCTGGGGACAGCAAACGACGGGGAACAAGCTATCCGTCTGATCACAGATCGGAAGCCGGATGTGCTGGTTTTGGATCTGATGTTGGCAAAGCAGGACGGTCTCAGCGTTCTGAAAGCAATCTCCGCTATGGAACGGCGGCCTGCCGTGCTGGCTACATCCCGTTTCGTCACCGATTATGTGGCAAATGCAGCCGCTAATTTAGGCGTGCGCTACCTGATGCTCAAGCCTTGTGACATGAGCGCAGTGGTAGAGCGTTTGGAGGAGATCCGCGGCGGGGAGAGCCGGCGGCAGACCTCCGGCAAACGCACTGACACCGGCAGCATCGAGTCTTTGGTCACCGGTATTATCCACGAGATCGGTGTCCCCGCCCATATCAAGGGCTATCAGTATTTGCGTGAGGCTATCATCATCGCTGTCAACGATATGGATGTGATCAACGCCATTACCAAAGTCCTCTATCCCCAAGTGGCGAAAACATTCCAGACTACCCCCAGCCGTGTGGAGCGCGCCATCCGTCATGCCATTGAAGTGGCTTGGGACAGAGGCGACCTGGACACACTGCAGCGGTTCTTTGGCTACACTGTCAATTCCACCAAGGGCAAGCCCACCAACAGCGAGTTCATCGCCCTCATCGCAGACAAGCTGCAGCTGCAGCTGAAAAATGCCGGCGCAGTTATCTAAGCGATACGAAAACGGTCATTCCCTACCCCACCGGGAATGACCGTTTTGCTGTACAACCTGCTTTTGCCGATTGACACGGGAGCAGATTTTCTTTATAATAGAAGTATCAAAATTTGGTTGTTTATTTCAGCCGGAAAGCAGGTTTATATGAACGAATTACAACAGAAAATCAGCGAAATCGGCGTTGTGCCGGTTATTAAGCTGAGCAATCCCCAGCGGGATGCCAAGCCTTTGGCAGACGCATTGTGCGCCGGCGGTGTGCCGGTGGCAGAGGTCACCTTCCGGGCAGCAGGCGCTGCCGATGCTATCCGCATTATGACCGAGAGCCACCCGGAAATGATGGTGGGCGCCGGCACGGTTATGACCACCGAGCAGGTGGACGAGACCATCGCCGCCGGCGGTAAGTTTGTGGTCACTCCCGGTCTGGACATCGAGATCGTCAAGTACTGCCAGGAAAAGGGTATCACCATTTTCCCCGGCTGCACCACCCCCACCGACTACCATGCCGCTTTCAAGCTGGGTCTGGAAGTTCTGAAGTTCTTCCCTGCCGAGCAGTCCGGCGGTCTGGATAAGATCAAGGCAATGGCCGCTCCCTTCCCCATGTTCAAGGTCATGCCCACCGGCGGTGTCAGCCTGAAAAATCTGGCTACCTACGCAGCCAGCCCGGTGATCTGCGCCTGCGGCGGCAGCTACATGGTCACTGCCGATCTGATCGAGAACGGCAAGTGGGACGAGATCACCGAACTGTGTAAGAAATCCGTCGAAATCGTTAAGGAGGCAAGAGCATAATGGAAGATAAGGAACTGTTGCAGGAAGAGGAAGCCAACATCGTCACCTTTATTGACGAGGACGGCGCAGAGCTGAGCTTCGAGTACATGGACTGCATCGAGTACCAGGGCAAGGAATATCTGGCGCTGCTGCCCACCGAGGAGGACAACAACGAGGTGGTCATTCTGGAAGTCGAGCCCGTGGACGAGGACAACGAAAACTACATCACCGTGGAGGACGAAGCCACCCTGAATGCGGTTTACGCAATTTTCAAGGAGAACTTCAAGGACATTCTCACCTTCGAGGACTAATACAAAAGCTAAAAGGACTGCCGGTTGGCAGTCCTTTTTTTGTTACATGTTCTTGTCGCAGCTTTCGCACTTGGCGCAGTTGCCGTGAGGCTTCATCTGCAGCTCATTGATTTTCATGCTCACTGTGGTGCAGGCAGGCACGGACTTGGTGATAAAGGCGCTGGCGCCGATGACACAGCCCTGACCGATCACCGTCTCGCCGCCCAAAATAGAGGCATTGGCATAGATGGTCACATCGTCCTCAATGGTGGGATGGCGGCGCTTGCCACGCAAGTCCTGACCGCCACGGGTGGAAAGACCACCCAAGGTCACACCTTGATAGATCTTGACATTCTTGCCGATCACTGTGGTTTCGCCCACCACGATACCCGTGCCGTGGTCGATAAAGAAATATTCACCAATGGTAGCGCCGGGGTGAATGTCGATACCGGTAACGCTGTGGGCATACTCGGTCATAATTCTGGGAATCATGGGTACATTAAGTACATACAGCTCATGGGCAAGCCGGTACACCGTAATGGCATACAGACCGGGATAGGAGAATATCACCTCACTCATGCCGGTGGCTGCCGGGTCGCCGTCGTAAGCGGCCTGCAGATCCGTCTGCACCATTTGACGCACCTTGGGGATCTGCCGCAGGAATTCCAGACTGACTTCCTCCGCCCGGGTCTGGGCAGCGGTCTCGTCCTCTGCCTGGTACACCAAGGCGATCTGCCGGGTCAGGTTGAAGGTCACATCCTCGATGAGGGTGGACAGATTATTTTTAGCGTTATACATCCGGTAGGTCTTATCCCGGAAGTAGCCGGGGAATACGATCCGGCGGAGCTTCTCGATCAGGTCGATGATCACTTCTTTATCCGGCTGGCGGAACAGTTCCATTTTATCAATATCTCTGCCCTGACCGTAGTCCTGCAAAATGGACTCCACCACGGATTCAATTCGACGTTCCATAGATTCCATAGGTTTGCACCTCACTTTACTTGTTAGTTTTATACCACACCCCACCGTAATTGTCAACGCTGCCGTTGACAAAGCAGGTGCTGGCATTATATAATTTTAGAAACACCACCATGGAGGTTTTGTGATGGGTCGTATTTACACATCTGCCCAGCAGCTGGTGGGCAACACCCCGTTGCTGGCGCTGAATCATATCAAAGAAAAAGCCGGTCTGCAAGCTGCCGTGCTGGCAAAACTGGAGTACCGCAACCCCGCCGGGTCTGTAAAAGACCGGGTGGCGCTTGCCATGATTTTGGATGCAGAAGCCAAGGGTCTTTTGAAACCCAACAGTGTGATCATCGAGCCGACCTCCGGTAATACCGGCATCGGTCTGGCATCTGTTGCCGCCTGCCGTGGCTACCGGACCATCATCGTCATGCCCGACACCATGAGCATGGAGCGACGCCAGCTGATGACCGCCTACGGCGCTGAACTGGTGCTGACCGAGGGTGCAAAAGGCATGCAGGGCGCCATCAGCAAGGCAAATGAACTAGCTGCAGAGCTGCCGGATAGTTTTATCCCCGGTCAGTTTGACAACCCCGCCAACGCTGCCGCCCACCGGGCAACTACCGGCCCGGAGATCTGGGAGGACACCGACGGCAAGGTGGATATTTTCGTTGCCGGTGTGGGTACCGGCGGCACGCTCACCGGTGTGGGCGAGTATCTGAAAGCGAAAAATCCCAAGGTACAGGTTGTGGCGGTAGAGCCGGCAGGCTCTCCCCTGCTTTCCAAGGGCATGGCAGGCAGTCACGGTCTGCAAGGCATCGGCGCAAACTTTATCCCCAGCGTGCTGAACACGGGCATTTACGACGAGATCATCCCCGTCACCGAGCAGGAGGCTTACGAGGCCGGACGGCTGATGGGCAAGAGTGAGGGCATTCTGGTGGGTATTTCCTCCGGTGCGGCGCTGCACGCAGCCATGGAGCTGGCAAAGCGCCCGGAAAACGCAGGCAAAAACATTGTGGTGCTGCTGCCCGACTCCGGCGACCGGTATCTGTCCACCGCTATGTATCAATAAAAACGCAAAAAGTGTGTCATTCCGAGCGAAGTGAAACGAAGTCGAGGAATCTACGCATTATCACAGCTGATAAGCAGACATTAGGTGCGTAGATCCCTCGATGCGCCTGCGGCTTACTCGGGATGACAACGTAGAACGCAAAAAAGGTCGCCGCAAGGCGTCTCGGAGAGATTGTAAGTTTTCGATACACAACAATCCCCCAGTCAGCTGCGCTGACAGCCCCCTTTACACAAGGGGGGCATTAATCTAACGAACAACAAAACCCCCGAAGGTTTTTCCTTCGGGAGTTTTTCTTATTCATCAATGCGGCTGATGTCTGCGCCCATAGCAGTGAGCTTATCCACGATGTTCTCGTAGCCACGCTCCACAAAGTGGGCATTGCGGATCACCGTCGTACCCTCTGCCGCCAGACCAGCGATGATCAGCGCTGCGCCGGCTCGGAGGTCATTGGCTGCCACATCTGCGCCGTGGAGCTTTTCCCTGCCGGTAATCACTGCAGTTTTACCGCTGACCTGAATATCTGCGCCCATGGCCTCCAGCTCGGAGCAATAGCCAAAGAAACGGGTTTCGTACACGTTCTCCGTCAGCTTGCTCACACCGCTTGCCAGCGCCATACACACGCCGATTTGCGCCTGCATATCCGTGGGGAAACCGGGATAGGGGCGGGTCTTGACCGTGGTGCTGTACAGCCGACCGTCAGACTGGATGCGAATAGCATCGTCATAGTTGATAACCTTAGCGCCCATTTCCTGCAGCTTGGAAGTAATGCAGTCCATGTGCTTGGGGATCACGTTTTTCACCAGCACGTTACCGCCGGCGGCGGTGACAGCTGCCAGATATGTACCGGCCTCGATCTGGTCGGGGATAATAGCATAAGTGCCGCCCTGCAGACTTTCCACACCCCGGATTTTCACCGTATCCGTACCGGCGCCGGAAACCCGTGCGCCCATGGTGTTCAGGAAGTTGGCAAGGTCAACGATATGGGGCTCTTTCGCCGCATTCTCAATCACCGTCTGACCGGGAATCAAGGTGGCCGCCATCATAATATTCACCGTAGCGCCTACGCTGACCACGTCCAGGCTGATCCGGTTGCCGTGCAGACCCTCTTTGCCGGGGTGCAGGCTGACGTAATCCTCAGTCTCCACCACCTCTGCGCCCAGCATGCGGAAACCCTTGATATGCTGGTCGATGGGACGGGCGGCAAAGTTACAGCCGCCGGGCAAAGCCACATGCGCGCTGCCGAATCGGCTCATCAATGCGCCCATCAGGTAGTAGCTGGCACGCATTTTCCGCACCAGGTCGGCATCAGGCTCTCGTTTGGTAATATGGGTGCAGTCCAGCACCACAGTGCCGGTTTCCTCATGGGTCACCACTGCGCCCATGTCTGCCAGAATATCCAGCAGGATTCGCACATCGGAAATATCCGGAACATTTTCTACCCGGCATTTACCGCAGACCAGAATGGCCGCAGGCAGGATCGCCACCGCCGCATTCTTTGCGCCGCTGATGGTCACCTCACCGGAAAGGGGCTTGCCGCCCTTAATTTCGTATCTAGCCAAGGAAGATCCTCTCCTTGCAAAAATTCATTAACGCAGAAATTATATCATATCCATCAGATTATGTAAAGTACAAATTATCGCCGCAAACCCTTTGGATAGTGGTTTTTCAGCACTTTTCCGTCACCTTTACCCCAACCTATAGTGTATCCGCCGGTTTTCACCAAGCACCAGCCGGTGACTTCCGCAGGAATGGTCTCGCCGTGCATATAGGCGGCGATCTGCGACGAATCTACCGGAATGTCCATTTCCGTAACCGCATTTCGCAACCACAGAGCAAGGGCATGGGCAGGCTCAAAGCGGCCTTTCTTTACCTCGCCCAACTCCAAGCCCGGACGCATTACCTTCAGTCCACCAATGTCCGGCATGGACACCGGCGCCCAATATAGACTTTGACCAAACGCCACCGCAACGCCTGCCGGCAGGCGAATATCCAGCTTTTGGGCAAATTCCGTCCACTCTTTCGGCAGCTTTTGCATAGGTGGCCGGGGGGCTTCTGTCTCACCGTCACCGGTTTTTCGCAGAACTGCGGCAAAATGCCCCTCCCCTAACAGCTTATGCGGCCACATCCGGAAGGTTCCATTTTCGCCGGCAGCAAACCAAGGGGCAGACACCTGCTCCGGCACGAAATCCGGATGCTCCTGCAAAAATGCGGCAATGGCCTGCTCGTTTTCCTCCGGGGCGAAAGTGCAGGTGGAGTACACCAGCCGTCCGCCGGGACGCACCAGCTCTGCGCCGGAGCGCAGGATCTCCAGCTGCCGCCGAGCGCACATTTGCACCGTTTCCTCGCTCCAGTCCGTCACCGCCGCCTCCTCCTTGCGGAACATGCCCTCGCCGGAGCAAGGGGCATCGATCAGCACCCGGTCAAAATAGCCGGGCAGCCGGTCAGCCAGCCGCTGGGGGTGTTCATTTGTCACCAAAGCGTTGCCGACGCCCAGCCGCTCAATGTTACGACTGAGGATCTTCGCGCGCTTGGGGTTTATCTCGTTGCACAGCAGAAAGCCCTCTCCTGCCAGCCTGCCGGCGATCTGGGTGGACTTGCCGCCGGGGGCGGCGCAGAGGTCGCAGATCCGTTCTCCCGGCTGGGGGTCAAGCAGTGCCACCGGCGCCATGGCGCTGGCCTCTTGTAAGTAGTATACGCCTGCCTCATGGTAGGGGTGCAGACCGGGTCGGGACTGGGGGTCATAATAATAACCCATCGGCTCCCAGGGTACACTGTCACCTACAAAAGGCAACTGTGGTTTCTCCCCTTTCAGAGGATTAAACCGCAGCGCTACCGCTCTGGGGCGCTCCAGGCTCTCCAAAAAAGCCGGATACTCGTCGCCCAGCTGGTTTTCCATTCGATTCAAAAAGGCTTCAGGAAGCATAGTATTTCTCCTAGTATGTTGTCATCCCGAGTAAGCCGCAGGCGCACCGAGGGATCTACGCACCTAATGTCTGCTTATCAGTTACGATAATGCGTAGATTCCTCGACTACTGTTGGGGTGCCCGGTGGTCGCCTTGCCGACAATGCGGCTGCGTTGCCCACCGACCCCGGCCACTCGCTCAGGTCGCTTGACTCCGCCCCCGGCGGCGCTCCCATCGCTCCCGCTCGGAATGACAAAGATAATCTATCTAATTACAATTATCATAGCACAAATCGCGGCTTATTTCCAGCAAAAAATCGGCACGGATTTCTCCGTGCCGATTCTTGTATGCAATTAGTCCTCGTCCTTCTTTGCCTCGTCGATGATCTTTTGCTGGTTGGCCTTGGGGACTTCCTCGTAGCGGACAAACTCCAATGTGAAGCTGCCACGAGCCTGGGTCATGGCACGCAGGTCGATACAGTAGCTGCCCATTTCTGCCATGGGGACTTCTGCCTCTACCACGGTGTCGCCGTCGGCATTGGGGGTCATACCCAGAGGACGGCCGCGGCGCTTGCTCAAATCGCCCATTACATCGCCCACGTAGCTCTCGGGAACGGTGACTGCCAGTGCGCCGATGGGCTCCAGCAGCGTGGGCATAGCGTTGGGCATAGCCTCCTTGAATGCCAAAATCGCTGCCAGCTTAAATGCCATTTCGTTGGAGTCAACGGGGTGGTAAGAACCATCGTACAGCACAGCCTTCAAACCCACCATGGGGTAACCTGCCAGCGGGCCTTTCAGCACTGCCTCCTGAATACCCTTTTCAACTGCGGGATAGAAGTTCTTGGGCACAGAGCCGCCGAACACTTCCTCGGCGAAAATCAGCTCGTCCTGCTCCTCCTGAGGCTCGAAACGCACCCAGACATCGCCGAACTGACCGGAACCACCGGTCTGCTTCTTATGACGGCCGTGGGCCTCCACCTTTTTCTTGATTTTCTCACGGTAAGCAACCTTTGCCGGGCTGAGGACAGCGTCCACGCCAAAGCGGCTCTTGAGCTTGGCTACCAGCACATCCAGCTGCTGGTCGCCCAGACCGGACAGCACCTGCTGACGGGTCTCTGCGTTGTTGACAAAGCTGAAGGAGGGATCTTCCTCGTTCAGACGGTTCAGACCGGCTGCAACCTTTTCCTCCTGACCCTTAGTCTTGGGAGAGATCGCCATAGAATAGCAGGCAGGTGCATAGGGCAGACCCTTCAGGGAAACCACCTTACGGGGGTCACACAGGGTATCGCCGGTCTTGACCTTATCCATCTTGCCGATGGCGCCGATGTCGCCGCAGGAGAGTTCCTTGACTTCAGAAGCCTTCTTGCCGCACATAGCGTACAGACGACCCAGCTTCTCGGTCTCGCCGGTACGGGCGTTGACCAGAGTGGTATCAGAAGTGATAGTGCCGGAGAGCACCTTGATGTAGGAGTACTTGCCGTACTGGTCGGAAACGGTTTTCCATACAAATGCGGAGGGAACACCGCCGGGAGAAACCACGAATTCCTCGGTAGTGCCGTCTGCCAAGGTAGCCTTATGGTAGTTGCCCTCTACGGGGTTGGGCAGCAGGTCGATAATATGATCCATCAGCATCAGGCTGCCCAGGCAGGTCATGCCGGAGCCGCACAGAACGGGATACAGCGTCTGGTCAATGACACCCTTGTGCATGCCCTTGATCATCTCGGCATAGGTGAAGTCCTCGCCGCCAAAGAACTTGTCCATGAACTCCTCGCTGGTCTCCGCAACGGATTCCTTCAGCGCATCGTTGAACTCGGTGATGACTTCTTCCTTGCCCTCGGGTACTTCGATCTCCACACGCTTCAGGTTCTGCATCTCGTAGGCGCGCTTATTCAGCACGTCGATAATGCCGGTGACCTTACGGGAAGCGTCCCAGATAGGTACGACCACGGGCGCGATCTTATTGCCGTACTTCTCACGCAGCGCATTAAAAGTAGCATTGTAGTCGGAGTTATCCTCGTCTACCTTGGAGATGTAGACGAAACGGGGCATATTACGCTCCTCGCAGTATTTCCAAGCCTTCTCGAAACCGACAGTGATACCGTCCTTGGCGGAGCAGACCAGAATGGCTGCGTCAGCCGCACGCAGAGCCTCTACCACAGCGCCGGAAAAATCGAAGCTGCCGGGAGCGTCAATCAGGTTAATCTTGGTGTTCTTATATTCCAAAGGTACAACAGAGGCAGAGATAGAAATATTTCTGCGGATTTCTTCCGGATCATAGTCACAAACGGTATTGCCGTCTGCGTTCTTGCCGATGCGGTCGATCACGCCGGTCATATAAAGCAAGCTCTCCGCCAGGGCAGTCTTGCCGCTGCCGCTATGGCCAAGGAGGCAGATGTTACGGATAGAATTAGCTGTGTACATAATGAATCGAACTCCTTTCGGGAAGGTTTGCCTTCCATATTAAGTACATTATATACGAAAGCCTATCAGATTTCAATGACTAATTTGTGAAATTCGTAAATTGTGTATTTCACACAAAAAGTCTTGTCCTTGTGTGGTAAACATGCCGAATTTCCCGGAGGGTGGGAAGAAAGCGGGAATATTTGACCCTTTTTGGCGGTCTGGTTTCCCAAAAAGCCAGTATTTGCAACGGATATTGCCATTTCCGGATTGGGAAGAAAGCGGGAATACTTTATGCGCCGGACGGTGTATGCTATAGCTATAACACTTCGAAAAGGAGCAGATTTATGAGCAAGAAACCCGGTGTGATGATCTATTTTGATATTATGTACGCAATGCGAAAACTGTCCTACCAGGAGGCAGGGCAGCTGTTTATGGCGATTATGGAGTATGCCGAAAATCAAACGCAGCCCGAGCTGTCGGAAAAGCTGGAGCTGGTGTGGTCGCTGATCCGACCACGGCTGGACACCGACGACCAGGCCTATTACGAAAAAAGCGCAAAGGCGCGGTATTCCATCTACACCCGTTGGGAGCGAAATGCCGGCCGCACGCCCCTGCCCTACGAGGAATGGCTGCTGGATACCAAGCTGTCCCGTTCCGACGCAGACATTACCCTGACCGTCTGAGGGCAGCTATACGTTCGTATAGGGCGGTATACGTTTCATACCATATACATATACATCTACACCTACAAAAACAAATACAAAACAGCTATATATACATATCATTGTTCCGGGGCGCTGCCCGGAACGGTGTCCGGAAATATATATATTTTTTCTTTTTTTAGAATTTTCCTGTGAGTATAATCAATTCCATATTGCAAAATCTGGAACTGTTATATATAATTGAAATTGGCAGAACAAAATTATACCAGCCAAGGAGGATACTAATATGAAAAAAGCACTTTGTTGTTTCCTAGTGTCAGCGTTGCTGTTAACGCTTTCTGTATTTCCCGTTTCTGCGGCGGAAAACACCGGCAGTTGTGGCGACAATGCTACCTGGTCTTTTGACTCTTCCACCGGTACATTGACTGTTTCCGGTACCGGTGTTGTAACAGGTGAAGCAATGCAGTCCAGCAACGGTTTCGGTGCTCACCGGGCAAGTATCCGCCATTTGGTAATTGAGGAAGGCATTACTGCCATCAGCTCTCCCGGTTTCCCCAGACTGTATAGACTGGAAAGTCTGAAACTGCCAGATTCTGTTAAGAGCCTTGGCGATGGTGTGTTTACGCAGTGCGACGCTCTTGTGGATGTAGATTTGGGCAACGGAGTAACAACCATCAACAGATTGGCCTTTAACTCCTGCTTTGCGTTAAAAAAAATATCGTTACCTTCCTCTGTCCGGGACATAGGTCCTGAGTCTTTTTCTGACAGTTCCATCAGTGCGATCGCCATTCCCGATGGCGTTACTGCTATCAACAACGGCACATTCCGCAGCGCCGATCTGGAAAAGGTATATATCCCGGCCAGTGTTACCACCATCGGCTATGCAGCATTCCGGGGTAACGAGAATCTGACAGATGTATATTACGGCGGCACCCAGGCACAGTGGGAAGCCATGGACATCGACAGAAATAACGACGACCCCTATAGAGGCAACAACGAACACCTGCTCAATGCTAACATTCATTATGAGCATAGCCACAGCTATGACAGTGGCACGGTAACACGGCATGCCACCTGCAAGCAAAAAGGTGTTAAGACCTATGCATGTATTGACTGCGGCGCTGCAAAACAAGAAACATTCTCCGGCAGTCACGCCTGGGACAACGGTGAAATGACCCCTGCAACCTGCACCAAGGACGGCAGCACTTTGTACACCTGCATACATTGCCAAACAACCACGCAAGATACAATCGACGCATTGGGTCATAGCTGGGATGCCGGAACAACAAATGCGGACACCACGGTTACATATAAGTGTACCACCTGCAAAACCACCAAAACAGAGGGTACACCGGTAGCAAACACCCAGACGGAAACGGATGTGCCGGAAACCACCGTTCCGGGAGTTACCGTACCGGCAGCTGCCATCCCCGGAGAAACAACGCCGACATCTGACATATCTGCAGTCGCTACAGAACCCCCGGTCACCGATACCGAAAATGCAACAACACAGAATAACAGTCCTTGGATTTGGATCGGTGTTGGCGCTGTTGTGCTGCTGGCCGCTGCTGCAGCTGTGGTCGTGTTTCTTAAGAAAAGAAAATAATTGATATTTCCCTAAAAAAGAGCCGCTTTGCGGCTCTTTTTGTTTTGTAAAACAAAAAGCTGTCATTCCGAGCATTGCGGAGCAATGCGTGGGAATCCCCATCGATGGTGCTGATATTCTTAAGATGGAGATTGCCACGGGCAACAAGTTGCCCTCGCAATGACAGTGAAGGGTGGGAGGTGTTGCACTGGCTCGGAATGACAAGGAATACGGGCAATTATCAATTCTCAATTCTCAACTAAAAAGAGCGTACTGCCGAAGCAGTACGCTCATTTATAGTGCTATATCCGGATTACACCAGCTCGATCACTGCCATCTCAGCAGCGTCGCCACGGCGTGCGCCGGTACGGGACACTCGGGTGTAGCCGCCGTTACGGTCAGCGTACTTGGGAGCGATCTCGTCAAACAGCTTCTTCACCACGTCCTCACGGGTGATATAAGCCATAGC
>JAZSQH010000085.1:0-15531 GCA_045537865.1 Faecousia sp.
AGACGCACTAAAAATATCATTGTAAGAACATTATAGCATAAAATTATGACTTTTTCTACACTTTTCTAAAACATTATAACGGCAGGAAGCAAAAACTTCCTGCCGTTTAGTTTCTATGACACAAGCTGTTTGTTGACAGAACATCAGACTTTTTTGAGTGTTGCGCAAAAACTATCATAGAGAAGGGCGTACAAACAAAAAAGGAGGTTGCGCATAAAATATATGCGCAACCTCCCAAGACATAAACATTTAACAATTAGAGAAACGAAAAAAGGGGCAGACTCTGCGAAAATAATCGCAAAATCTGCCCCCAAAAAAGCCAAGGTATTTAGTTCAAGTCTTCCCCAAAGGTCGTTTTGGGGAAATGATATCTTTTGAATTCCACCTTGAAAAATGGCACGAAAAAACCCAGAAACCGTTGTGGCTTCTGGGTTTTCCGAACCGATATCTTTTTCGGTTCGCAATGTTGGTTGCGGAGGCAGGACTCGAACCTACGACCTTCGGGTTATGAGCCCGACGAGCTTCCAACTGCTCCACTCCGCGATATTGTGCACCTCAAGCGCCCAGTTATTATAGCATACGCCAATTCCTTTGTCAACCACATTTTCCCCCATGTCGTTATTTGTGAATATTATAAAAAATCTCTTGTCAAACAGCACTGTTATATGGTAATATTATTCTATCTTGAAATCATACTTTTATGCATAACGGTATGACAAAGCAAAAGGAGATGTTCAACTATGAAATCTACAAAGAAATTCCTTGCAATTGCGTTGGCTGCGCTGATGATCCTGAGCTTTGCTGCTTGTGGTGAAAAAGCACCCGTTGAGACTGACCCCGTACCCTCTACCACCGAGAATGTGGCAGACGCTAAGGTTGTGGGCAAGCTGATCATGACCACCGACGCTTGCGTTTCTATCAGCTACGAAGCTACCGGTCTGGTAGTCGCTGTTGATCCCATCAACGGCGAGGGCGATACTATGCTGGAAAGCTACACCGACTTTGTTGGCAAGTCCTGCGCTGATGTGGTTGCTGAACTGGTCACTCTGGCCATCGAGAGCAAGAACCTCACCCGTAACATCGTGATCAAGCCCGTTGTCGGCTCCAATGTTCTGGATGCAGACTTCCTGAACAATGTGATTTCCAAGGCACAGGTCACCGCCGATGCCGCTTACGTCACTGCAAATGCTATCCTGGTAAAGCTGGATACTTTGGATGACTACGGCTACGTGAACTACGAGACCGCAAAGGCTATCGTTCTGAGCTATCTGGAGCTGGAGAACGCTACCACCTTTGCCGGCAGCGAGGATCCCAACTCTCAGGGTCAGTATCTGTTCTACGTTGAGGAAGGCGAGCTGGCTGCTCATTACCTGCTGGACGCTACCTACTGCACCGTAGAGGAGATCGCTGAGGACGATCCCATTCTGTGGGAAAGCGAGAACGATAACACCCCCGAGGACAGCGAGCAGAGCGCTGCTGCAGAGCAGGAAGCTGTAAATGCAGAGTCTGCTGAAGCTGAGACTCCCAATGCAACGTAGCCTGCTGAGACCACCGCTCCCGACGAGGCAGTGTAATTACACAACAAATAAACCGCAGAAGGAGTTCTCCTTCTGCGGTTTTTATTATCCTAACAGATCGTCCATATTGTAGAAGCCTGCGCTCTTGCCCACCATGAACCGGGCGGCATCCACTGCGCCTTCTGCCAGCATGCCCCGGTCTGCCGCCTCATGGCGGAGGGTCAGGGTCTGACTGCCGGCGCAAATATGCACCTCATGAACGCCCACCACGTTGCCCATACGCAACGAAGCGATGCCCACTTCATTTTTCTCCCGCTTACCCTCGCCGGCTCTGCCGCAATGCTCTGTCAGTTCCGGACGGGCAGCCTTCACTGCCGCAAACAGCATTTTTGCCGTGCCGCTGGGGGCATCCACTTTCCGGTTGTGGTGGATCTCCACGATCTCAATATCCGCCTCCGGGAAACATGCAGCCGCCTGCTTTGCGAGTTTACATAATACAGCAATTCCCAAACTCATGTTGCCGCTGAAAAACACCGGGATCTGCTGGGTGGCAGCCTCGATCAGCGTCTTTTCCTCCGGGGTATGACCGGTGGTGCCGATAACGGCAGCGCAGCCGTTTTCCTTGGCATACTGCAGTACATCTGCCACTGCACTATGGTGGGAGAAGTCGATGATCACATCTGCGTCCACCTTGCCTAGCTGGTCGAAGGTCTTGGCTACGCCGTTTTCACCGTCGATGCTGACTTTGCCCACCAGTTCCTCGCCCAGGCTCTGGCAGATCAGCTTGCCCATTGCGCCGTTGGCGCCGCATACGATCGCTCTCATAAGGTTTCCTCCGTTTTCTCTGTATGAGCGCAGTATATCACAAATATCCAAAAAAAGAAATAGGAAATTCCATTTTCTGTGATTATCTGCTGTTTCACAGGCGCAAAAAGGAGAGGTTACCCTCTCCTTTTTATTCCACTGCGTCGAACTGGGATTGATATAGCTGATAGTAGAAGCCCTTTTGCGCCATCAGGTCATCGTGGGTTCCCTGCTCCACCACCTGACCGCCGTCCAGCACCAGAATGTGGTCGGCAGAACGAATGGTGGACAACCGGTGAGCGATAACAAAGCAGGTCTTATTCTGCATCAGGGTGCGCATGGCTGCCTGGATCCGCTGCTCTGTCCGGGTATCCACATTGGATGTCGCCTCGTCCAGGATCAGCATGTGGGCATCCAGCAGCATCGCCCGGGCAATGGTCAGCAGCTGCTTCTGACCCTTGGAAATAGACGTACCGTTATCCGACAGCACCGTGTTATACCCCTCCGGCAGCCGGGAGATATAGCCATGGATATGGGCAGCTTTGGCTGCCGCAACCACTTCCTCCATGGTGGCATTTTCCTTGCCATAGGCGATGTTATCAAAAATCGTGCCGTGGAATAACCATGTATCCTGCAGCACCATGGAATAGGCCTTTCGCAGAGAGTCACGGGTGACCTTGCGGACATCGTGTCCATCCACGTAAACTGCGCCGCTATCTACATCGTAGAAGCGCATCAAAAGATTGATAATCGTGGTCTTGCCTGCGCCGGTAGGGCCGACGATCGCCGTCAGGCTGCCGGGCTCAGCGTGCAAGTCCAGTTCCCGGATAATCGGCTGACCGGGAATATAGGAAAAGTCCACATTCTGAAGCTGCACATCACCTTGCACATGTTCCAACACTACGGCCTCCGGATCATCTGCCGGTTCGGGCTTGGCATCGATCAAGCTGAACACACGCTCCGCCGCTGCAAAAGCGCTCTGCAGCTCGGACAGAATGTTTGCCACCTCGTTGATCGGGCCGGAGAACCGCCGGGAGTACATCACAAAGCTGTTCAGATCGCCCAGCCGCACCTGACCTTTCAGGAACAAAATTGCGCCAAAGGTGCTGATCAGCGCCACAGAGATATTGTTGACGAACATGATGATCGGCCCGGACACCGTACCAAAGGCCTCCGCCATGGAGTAGGCATGGACCGCCTCTTTGTTGTTCTCGTCAAAACCTTCCTGCACCGCCGCCTCCTGACCATAAGCATGGACAGTTTTCTGACCTGAGAGCATTTCCTCCACATAGCCATTGAGCTTGCCCAGCTTGGCAGACCGTCGCCGGAACAGCGGGCGCACCCGAGTGGTGATAAACCGGGTAAACAGGAATGTAACAGGAACGGTTAGCAGGAATATGCCCACCAGCTTGGGAGCTATGGAGAGCATCATACCAAAAGCAACCACCACGGTAATGGCGCTGTTGACAATTTGCAAAAGGTCATTGGCAAGGCTCTGGTTCACCGTATCGATGTCATAGGTGATCACAGAGATAATATCGCCGGTCTGATATTTGTCAAAAAATCCCACCGGCAGCCGGGAAAGGTTTTCAAACACATCGTGGCGCATCTGCCGGGAAACAGCACGGGACAGCTTCAGCATGATCACATGCAGCACATAGCCCAACGCAGAGGACAGCACATAGCACAGAAGCATCAGTCCGGCGCACCACAGCACCGTATGAAAGTCTACCTGACCGGCGCCCAAATCGATGGCATTGATAGCCTGACCTGAAAGTTTAGGACTTAACAGTCCAATTACATTGCCGGAAAGCGCCAAAATCAGCGCTAGCACCACCAGCAGACGGTTTCTGCCGATATACTTCCACAATCGCAGCAGCATCTTGCCCATATCCACTTTGCCTTCGCCAAATCGCCGCTTATCTCCGGATTGCTCTGCCCGGCGCATACGGGAGTTCGGGCCGCCGCCCATCATAGGACCAGCCATCAGGACACCTCCCTTCCCTCGCCCATTTGGGTCTGAGCGATGATGCGGTATTCCTCACAGCTTTCCATCAATTCTGCGTGCTTGCCAGCGCCGATCACCGCGCCATCGGAGAGCACCAAAATCAGATCCGCATGCTGCAGCGAGCTGACACGCTGGGTCACCAACACCGTGGTGGTATCCCGGTAATGCTCCCGCAAAGCCTTGCGCAGATTCGAGTCCGTCTTATAGTCCAGCGCAGAGGAAGCGTCGTCCAGCACCAGAATCTCCGGGTCAGCCGCCAAAGCACGGGCAATAAGCAAGCGCTGCTTCTGACCGCCGGAGAGGTTGTTGCCACGGACAGCCACCGGCGCATCCATGCCACCGGCTTTTTCGGCGATAAAACCGGCCTGGGCGCACTGCGCCGCCTTTTCCACCGCCTCGTCGGAAATATCCCGGAAAAAGCGAATGTTATGGGCGATGGTGCCCTCTGCAATAAAGTCATTCTGGAATACGATGCCGAACTTCCTGCGCAACTGCTCATAGGGGATGGCGCGAATATCTGCACCGTCCAGCAGCACAGTTCCTTCGTCCACATCGTACAGCCGCATCAGCAGGTTAAGAATGGTACTCTTGCCGCTGCCGGTGCTGCCTAAAATACCCAAGGTCTGTCCCTTTTCCAGCCGAAAACTCAGGTTATCCGTATTCTTGCCCACACCGGTATAGGAGAAGGACACATTTTGAAATTCAATATGGGCGGCAGGCTGCTCTACCAATCCAGCCGGCAGCACCTGCATATCCTCCGGCAATGCCAGTACATCAGAAATACGCTTGGCGCTGGCCTCGCCTCTGGACCACATAATAAAGATACGGGTCACGCCGGACATGGCATTGAGGATCATGGTAAAATACTGCAGCGCAGCGATGATCACACCGGCTTTGATATTGCCGTCATTGACACGGTATGCGCCCACGACCACCACCAAAGTCAGACCGATATGTAAAATCGTGGAGGTAATAGGGCCGGTGACACCGGTGACCATACCTGCCTGCTCGGACACGTTGGAAAGTTCGCCGTTTACATCGTCAAACCGGGCTTTTTCATGCTCGGTCTTACTGAGCGCCTTAATGACACGGATACCGGTGATATTCTCCTGCATCACCCGGACGATCTTATCCAGCACAGTCTGCTGTCTGGTAAAGATGGGCAGGCTCTTTTTGGACACAAAATACACCACCGCCGAAATCACCGGCAGCAACAAAATCAAGATCAGCGCCAGCTGCCAATCCAGCCGTACCATCATAATGATACCGCCCACCAGCAAAATCGGCGCACGGATGCCCATACGCTGGATGCGGGTCAGCATATTGTTGAAATTATATGTATCGCTGGTCAGCCGGGATTCGGCGGAGGAAACCGTCAGCCGATCCATCTGCCGGGCAGACAGCTGCTGCAACTTTTGGAACAAATCACACCGGATCTGCTTGGTCACTCTGCCGGATGTAAAGGCGCTGATGGCATTGGCGGTAAAGTTCAGCGCAAGGCACGCAAGGGCGCACAGCACCATCAGACCGCCGATCCAATAGATCGCCGGCATATCACCTTTGGGCGCCACCTCGTCCAGCATGGTTTCCATCAGCGAGGGAATCCAAAGTTCTGCGTATGCTGCGCCGAATTTCAGCGCCAAAGTCAGCAGAATAAAGCCGATCTCCGGGCGGATATATTTCATTAAACCTTTCATTCCCTCGCCTCCTTTCCGGACGGAATGGTGATTTCTATGTTTATTTTAGCACAGCTGCCCCGGCGGGTAAAGTATAAAAAAAACCATCCGGCGCAAAATAATGGCGCAAGGAGGGATTTTATGAAAGAGGATGAGAAAAAAACCACCGGCTGGGAGGTCGCAGACCCGAAACCGCCGGTGATCCGCTCCGGACACATGGAAAACCGCAAGGAGCATAAATAAAAAGCACGCAGCGAAAACTGCGTGCTTTTTATATCAGATCTCTTTGTACATAGCGCCGGCATCGTCCTTACGGACATTATCCGCCACTTGTACGACCTCCACCGCCACGGTTCTTGCGCCCATAGCGATCTCGATCTTGTCGCCGACCTTGACATCGTAACTGGCCTTGACTACACGGCCGTTTACACTGATGCGGCCATTGTCGCAGGCTTCGTTGGCAACTGTCCGCCGTTTGATCAGGCGGGATACCTTCAGGTACTTGTCAAGACGCATTGGGGAGCTACCTTACTTTGCGACAGCGTCCTTCAGAGCCTTTGCAGCCTTGAAAGCGGGCAGACGGGTAGCGGGAATCTGAATGGTCTCCTTGGTGCGGGGGTTGCGGCCTACGCGAGCCTCACGAGCCTTAACCTCGTAAGTGCCGAAACCGGAAACCTGTACCTTCTCGCCCTTAACCAGGCTAGCGGTGATGGTCTCCATGGTAGCGTTGATGACACGCTCTGCGTCCTTCTTGGTCAGGCCGGTCTTCTCGGCTACTGCAGCGATCAGTTCAGTCTTGTTCATAGTAAATCGTCCTCTTTCATAATTAATGAGTTCATACGGGATTTTATCGTAACATATAGCAACAATAATTGCAAGTATTTTTGTCAAAAATCGTGAAATTTTACAATAAATACTGAAAGAAATCCAATAATTTAGGGGTTCAAGTGTTATAATTTGAGTAATTTGGCAATTTTATCACCCTTGGGCAGCAACATGCAATCCTCTGCGGTAATGGCCTTGCATTTGACCACAGCCACGCAATAGACCACCACACCCACTGCGATGGGAATGCCGCACATCAGAATCCGGCTGCCATCCTCACCCAGCAACCGGGTCAGCAGCCATGTTGCGCCATACACCGCAACGCCCATCAGCGCCGCCGGGAGCAGGGAGCGCAGCAGGTTGGGCAGCAGCTTGGGTTTCTGGGGAACGATCCTGCCGATGGCGATCAGGTTCATAGCCGCAATAGCGGAATAGCCCAACACAGCACCCAAAGGCACACCCACGATGCCCAGCTTGGGATTGCCCACCAGCATATATACGATGGCCAGCTTCACCAGACCTGCCAGCAGCATGTTCACCACCGGAACATGGGCATAACCGTGCGCCTGCATCAATGCGTTGGTGTACTGGATCACCGCATACAAAAACACGCAGATACCCAGCACCGCCATCAAGGTGGTGGCAAGTTCCAGTTTTTCTCCGGTGTAGCCGCCTAACAGCGCCATGATGGGTCTTGCCAGCAGACACAGACCCACACTGCAGGGCAGGCTGATCAGACCGGTGATTCGGGCAGCAGACTCCTCTGTTTCCCTGACGCCTGTGTCATTTTTCAGCGTCAGATGATTGGTGATCGCCGGGATCACACTGATGGCGATGGGTACGATAAATGCACAGGGCATGTTATAGATGGTCATGGTCATGCTGTAAATACCCTTCATGGTATCTGCCACGTCCTGAGAAAGGCCGTTGGCGGTGAGCAGCTGACCCATATACAGCTTTTGCTCCACCACCGTCAGCAGCTGCAGTCCCGCAGAGCCGATGGTAATTGGCACAGCAATCGCCAGCAGTCCTTTCAATGCCGTACCGTAGGACATGACTGTTTCATCGGTTTGGGGCAGCTGCTTATAGGCAGGCCGGAACTTGCCATAGAGGAATACTACGGAAATGGCGCAGCTGACGGTAACACCCAAAATCGCGCCGCCGGCAGACAAGGGAATGCTCTTGGTAAAGTACATCAGCGCAAAGGCTGCGCCCAGACCCACAATGAGCTTAAACACTGCCTCCAGCACCTGAGATGCGGAAGTGGGACGCATATCTCCCTGCCCTTGGAAAAATCCACGGAAGGTGGAGATCACACCCATTAGAAGTGCGCAAGGTCCTAAAAAGAGAATGGCATACTTGGCATTGGGCTGCTCCAGCCAGTTGGCAAGGGGCGCTGCAAATATCACCATCAAGGCGGTACTGACGATGCCCAGTCCCAAAAACAGACCCCGGGCAGTCTTGTACACCCGGCGCACCTGAGAATAATGTCCCAGGGCGCTTGCCTGACTGATCATCCGGCTCATAGCCACCGGCAAGCCGGCAGTGGAGATCATTAGAAGCACAGAGTAGATATCATAGGCAGTTGTAAAATAACCGTAACCCTGGTCGCCGATGACCATTTTCAGCGGTATCTTGTACAACGCGCCGATGACCTTTACCACGGCAGTTGCCAAGGCAAGCAAGGCTGCGCCGTGGAGAAAGGTTTGTTTTTTGGTTGAATCTGCCATTTGTTACTCCTTATCCATCAAACGGGGAATGGCGTAGGTCATGATTTCCTGCACCACAGCGTTCAGGTCGATGGTGGGGAACTGACCGTTTTGATACAGCACCTTGCCGCCCACCATAGTCATAGCCACATCGCCGCCCTTGGCTGCGAATACCAGCGCATTCATTACATCGTGGCAGGGCATCAGATGGGGCGCAGAAAAGTCTACCAGCGCAATATCTGCATCCATGCCCTCTTTCAGCATGCCGGTCTGGGTAGCTCTTTGCTGGGCTCTTGCGCCGCAGGCAGTTGCCATCATCAGCACCGCAGAGGCAGGCATGGTGTTGGCATCGCCGCCGGTTTTCCGGGCATCCAGCGCCGCATAGCGCATAACTTCAAACATATCCAGATTGCCGCATTCCACTGCGCCGCCGGTACCCAGCGCCACATTCATACCGGCTTTGACACAGTCGGTAATGGGGGTGGCAGGCAGACCTGCCTTGGCGTATGCCATGGGGGTAGAAACTGCCGTTGCCTTGCGCTTGCCCAAAAGCTTGCGCTCCTCCTCGGTCAGTCCTGCGCAGCCAGTGGCTGTCACCGGCACGGAAAATACCCGGTGGGTATCCAGCAGCTCCGCCACACCCAAGCCGGTGCGCTCCAAACACTCCTCCGCCTCGGCGGCGGTTTCTGCCAGGTGCAGCTGCAAGCCTAAATTCTTTTCCGCCGCCCATGCAGACAGTCCCTCCCACAAGGGGTAGTTGCTGGTATATTCTGCATACAGACCGGCATCGATGCGGATACGGCCATCCTCGTAATTATGCCACTTCTCCGCCACACGGCACTGCTCTTTGCACTGCTCGTCGGTGTCAAAATCAAATTCCTCGCTGGGATCAATAAACCGGTAGGCAGAAAGGGCGAGGTTCGCCTTAATACCGCTTTCCGCCACAGCTTCGGCTGTGGCCTCCGGGTAGTAATACAAATCGGATACCGAGGTGATGCCGAACCGCAAGCACTCGGCGATGCCCAACAGGGCGGCAGCCTTTGCGCTCCGGGCATCCATCTTGTCCTCCCGGGTCAGCTGCTGCTCCAGCGCCTCCCGGCGGGATGCATCGTCGGCAAAGCAACGCAAAACCGTGGTCGCCAAATGGGTATGGCAGTTCACCAGACCGGGCATAGCCACCATGCCGGTGCCGTCGATAATGGTCTTGGGCTGCTGACCGGGGGCTTGCTTGCCGATATAGGATATTTTACCGTCGGTGATGCCCAGATATGCGCCAAAAAGCACATCCATGCGTTCATTCATCGTCACCGCAGTCACATTTGCAATCAAAGTATCCAAGAAAAGACTTCCTTTCCGATTCCATACATTAACGCTTTATATAAGCTTAAATAAGGCTTCCTTTTGGGACAGTACACTGTCCAGCTGCTCTATGTACTTTTCCGGGAATTTGGGGTTGTGGAACCGCTGCAGCGAGCCGTCGGGCAGGTTGACCTTGTTCATTCCGCCGCCGCCTAAGGACACGATGGTATGCAGTTCCTCCATCATATAGATATTATACAGACAGTCCCGTTCATTCCGGCTCCAGCCAACATTTTCAAAGCTGCCGGACATATATTTCTGCCGGTACAGATAATAAGGCTTGTACCCCAGCCGGGACAGTTTCTCATTGGCGTAGGCGACCATTTGGGTCACATCCTCCGCCGTGGGCAGGCTCACCTGCTGTTCAAACAAGTCTGCGCCTTTTTTCAGCGCAAGGGTATGCACAGTAATATTGCTGGGCAGCAGCGCAGCCACTTCGTCCAACGAGCGGACAAAGCCGTCTACACTGTCACCGGGCAGTCCGGCGATCAGGTCCATATTGATGTCCGTAAAGCCGGCTGCCACCGCCTGCTCATAACTGCGGCGCACATCCGCCGCCGTGTGGGGTCTGCCGCTGGCACGGAGCACACTATCCACCATACTCTGGGGGTTGATGCTCATTCTGTCCGCACCGTGGCTGCGAATGGTCTGCAGCTTTTCCAAGTCCAGTGTATCCGGTCTGCCGCCCTCCACCGTAAATTCCACACAACGGGTCAGGTCGATATTTTCCCGGATGGCATCCAGCAGCCAAGCCATCTGCCGGGCAGATAAGGTGGTGGGTGTACCGCCGCCGATATAGACAGTTCGTACGGTCTTGCCGGATGCTTTCAAAAGCTTTCCCGTGACCTCCAGCTCCTTTGCAAGGGCTTGCAGGTAGGGGTCCAGCAGTTCTGTCCGCTTGCCAACGCTACGGCTGACAAAGCTGCAGTAGGCGCACCGGGTGGGACAAAACGGAATTCCCACATAGAGGGAAATGTCCGTGCTTTGGGTTTTTTCGTATGCCCGGACGGTGGACTCCGAGCAGGCAAGCGCCAACTCTGTCCGCTCCGGGGTCACATAGTACACATCCTGCAAAAGCTTTCTTGCGGAAGCTTTTGTGCCGCCGGCAAGCAGATGCTTGGTGGTGATTTTTGTGGGTCGCACACCCGCTAATGCGCCCCAAGCCGGCGCTTTCGGCAGCTGGGGCAGCGCTGCCCGGTAAAGGCTTTGCTGCAAGATCCGCCGCCGCAGCTGTACGGTCTCCGCCTTGGCTGGCAGACGGCGTATGCCACGGGTGGTGGTCTGGTCTGCGGTGATAGTCGTCACCGCTGTGAGCCATTTTCTGCCTCGGCACAGCCGGGATTCCACCCGTACCGCCGCCTCTACCCCAAATAGGCTCAGGCACAGCTGCTCCACCGCATAGCGGTCATCGTGACCGACGAGAGTCAGCTCGATCATAAGCTATACATATAGGGGTTGAGCTGCCGCTCAAAGTTCAGGTCTGTGCTTTCGCCATGACCGGGGAACACCTTGTAATTGCCCTCCAGCGCCGCCAGCCGGGCAAGGGATTGCCGCATCTGGGCAGGATTGCCGCTGGCAAGGTCTGTTCTGCCGCAAGTGCCGGCAAACAAGGTATCACCGGAGAACATGGTGTCCTCCACCAGCAGGCATACACCGCCTACGGTATGACCGGGGGTATGCAGCACCTGCAGGGAAAGCCCTGCCACGGCAACGTTATCGCCCTCGTCATAAAAATCTGTGGCGCAAATGTCACCGGAGGGATACCGATGATTGATTTCCAGCTCTGCCTTGTGGACATAGACCTTGCAGCCGGTCATCTCCACCAGTTTTTTCACACCGAATACGTGGTCAAAATGGGTGTGGGTCAGCAGGATCGCCTCCAGCTGCTTGCCGGTGGCTCGGACACGCTCCATGATTTTCTCCGGGTCAAAACCCGGGTCCACCAGAGCGCAGGTGTCAGAGCCATCGCCCCAAATGAGATAACAGTTGGTGTACAGATCGCCGCCAACCAAGGTTTGCATATTCATAAGATCACCTCAAGTTTATCATAACGGTCATTCCGAGCATTGCGAAGCAATGCGTGGGAATCCCCTACAAATTACGATGGGGATTGCCACGCCAGTGTGCGCACTGGCTCGCAATGACACATTCTTACCGTCTGGGGGAATTCATCAGCTGGTCGGTGTCCAAAATCAGCGTCACCGGACCGTCATTGACGGATTCCACCTGCATATCTGCACCAAACTGTCCATGCTGGGGCGCAAAGCCCAAAGCTTCGCAGTCGCGCAAAAACTGCTCATACAGCCGGTTGCCCAGCTCCGGGGGCGCAGCATCGGTAAAGCTGGGACGGCGACCCTTGCGGCAGTTACCGTAAAGGGTGAACTGGCTCACCACCAGCACCTGACCGCCCACGTCCGCAAGACCCAGATTCATTTTGCCGTTTTCGTCCTCGAACACACGCAGACCCAGCGCCTTATCCGCCAGATACCGGCTATGCTCGGCGGTGTCCTCCGGGCCGATGCCCAAGAGGATCAGAAAGCCTTTGCCGATTTTTCCCACTACCTCGCCGTCGATCCGGACGGAGGCAGAATTGACTCTTGTTAGTACAGCGCGCATAATTTCTCCTTTAGTTCTGTCCCCGGCGAGAGCCAAGCACATCCCGTACATTGAGCAGCTTGTTGCGGATGCTGTCCAGCTCCGCCACATTTTTGACCTCGAAGCGCACGGTGAATATACTGTGTCCATCGGGCAGGTCTTTGCCGTAAAGCTCCTTCACACGCACCCGGGCGGAGGTCATCACCATGGCAACATCCAAAAGCAAGCCGTCACGGGTGATGCAGTCCAGCTCCAGGGTGGTATCAAAGGGCTGCTCAGAAACGCTGTCCCAGCGCACACGCACCCAACGAGCTGCCTGCTTGGGATCGGTAATGCCGGCAGTATTGGGGCAGTCCGCCCGGTGGATAGACACACCAAAACCCTTGGTGATAAAGCCAACGATGGCATCACCGGGAACGGGGGTACAGCACTTGCTGAACTTGATCATGCAGGAGTCGATATCCTCCACGATGACACCGTTGACTGCATGGCGGTTGCGCTTGCTGTCCTCTGCTTCCGGATTCAGCCGCAGGGGGTTCTGGTTGGCTCTGTCCGCCTTCACCGCCTTGTGGATATCGTCACGGATCTTACCGGCAGCCTTCACCGCCGTCATGCCGCCATAACCGATGGCAGCGTACAAGTCCTCCCAAGTGTCGAAGGACAGCTTTTTGAGCAGGCTCTTTTGCAGATCGTCCTCCATAGTGGTGGGCATAGGCAGCAGCAGGCGCTTCATTTCCGATTCGAAGCTTGCCTTGCCGTGGAGGATATTCTCCTCACGCTTCTCCCGCTTAAACCACTGCTTGATCTTGGTACGAGCCTGGTTGGATTTACAGATATTCAGCCAGTCACGGCTGGGACCTTTTGCATTGTTGGAAGTAATGATTTCCACAATGTCGCCGTTTTGCACCGTAGCGTCAATGTTGACGATGCGGTTGTTGACCTTGGCGCCGACCATGGAATTGCCAACACCGGAGTGAATGGCATAGGCAAAGTCAATGGGTGTAGAGCCGGCGGGCAGAGAAACGATCTTTCCCTTGGGGGTGAACACGAACACCTCGTCATCGAACATGTCGATTTTCAGGGAGGTTACATAGTCCCCCGCAACGGTGTCCTGCTGGCTTTCCAGCAAACGGCGCACCCACTCGAAGTCCTTTTCGTCACCGTTGCCGCTGCCCTGCTTATATTTCCAGTGGGCAGCAATGCCGTATTCTGCAGTCTCGTGCATTTCCCAAGTGCGGATCTGCACCTCAAAAGGAATACCCTGACGGCCGATAACGGTGGTGTGCAAGCTCTGATACATATTGGGCTTAGGGGTGGAGATATAGTCCTTAAACCGGCCGGGTACCAGATTGAACAGGTCATGGATATGACCCAGCACGTTATAGCAATCGGGAATGGATTCCACCACCACCCGGAATGCATAAATATCGTACAGCTCCTCCAGGCTCTTGCCCTGGGCGTTCATCTTACGATAGATAGAGTACACATGCTTGATCCGGCCGTAGGTCTTACACTGGATGCCCACGTCCTTCATGCGGTCGGTGATGCGCTCCTGAATGGTGCGCATAAACGCCTCATCCTGCTCTCTGTGGGCCTGCAAGTAGGCCATAATATCCTCATAGCTGGAAGGATCCAGATACCGCAGCGCAATATCCTCCAGCTCCCATTTCATCTTTTGCATACCAAGGCGGTGTGCCAAAGGTGCGTAAATATCCATCGTCTCCCGGCACTTGCTGATCTGCTTTTCCGGGGTCTGATACTGCATGGTACGCATATTGTGCAGCCGGTCTGCGATCTTGATCAGCACCACCCGGATGTCCTTGGACATCGCCATAAACATTTTCCGCAGATTCTCCATCTGCTGCTCCTCAGAGCTGGAAAAATTGGCACGGGTCAGCTTGGTAACGCCTTCCACCAGTTCCGCCACCGTTTCGCCAAACTGTTTGGCGATGTCATCGTGAGAGGCATCGGTATCTTCAATGCAGTCGTGCAGGATGGCACCCAGCACCGCATCGGAGTCCAATCCCATTTCCGCCACGATCTGTGCCACAGCCAACGGGTGGATAATGTACGGGGAGCCGTCCTTGCGCTTTTGGTCCTTATGTTTTTCCCGGGCGTAGGTGATGGCCTGTTCCACCACCGTCAGGTCTTTGCCCGGCATATATTTCTGCAGCGTCTGCTGCAAAGATTCATAATGCTGTTCGAAATTTTCCATATTAACTCTCTTTCGCAGCGCATAACCGCTGCATCGTGGAACTTTGATTTAAGTCTGCCTTCTCCTGTGCAGGCATCAGGCAAAGGGACAGGTTCTTGTGGCTCCACTGAAGCCGGATCAGATCCACATCCGCAAAAATATCCAGACACACCATCAGCTTACCCAGATTCATAGACATTCCCGACCATCTTACCAGCTTCCAGCAAAGACACTCAGGGCTTTCCTGAAGCTGACCGCCGGGTGCTGCCGCCAAAAAGCGCCACACCATACCCAGTGTGTTTCTGTCCGGCAGCAGCGCCTGAGCTTGCTCGGCACTGAGGGTGCCGGCACGCAGCGCACGATAACCGGCGGTGTCCATAGAACACTCTGCCTTGCAGGCAGGACGAATATCGATCACATTCATCTGTACGGTGCGTTCACCCCGGAACTCATTGACTTGCGGCGTAAATGCCACATCCACCACATCCCCGGGCGCAATGGATGCTGTTTCCGCATTGGTGCTGAACCAGATACCCTGCAAAGAATGTCTGCCGCAGCACAGCCGCAAACGCATATGCCGGCCACCGCCTACCTGACTGATCCGGTCAACGGTCATATCCTGCATGATCAGCACAGGCTTTGGACACCCGTTTCCGCAGGGCTCCAGCTGCGACAGCGATTCAATATTTCCCAAAGTCAGCAGCTCCGGCGGGATCACGCAATCTGCCTCCAATACCGTTCGAGGGGCATCTGCATCATAGAATTCCCGGGCCAGCTTGCCGATCTCCTCCCGGAAGGCAGAGATCTGCTCCCGGCCAATGGTAAAGCCTGCCGCCAGCTCGTG
>JAZSQH010000043.1:0-8875 GCA_045537865.1 Faecousia sp.
GACCTCCTCATTATGGTAGTGATATGGTCGGCAAACCACTTCTACTATAATGGGGAGCTTTTTTCTTGTCTACTTCACTCCTCGCTAGAAGCTATTATTTTACCCCCGGCAGAGCCGGGGGTTGCCTTTGGTCCTACCAAAACAAAAAGTCTATCGGTTTTCAATACAGACCGATAGACTTTTATGCTTTAGGATGACACTTTTCGTATACAGATTTAATTTTTTGGTTCACCAGGTGCGTATACATTTGCGTTGAAGATATATCGCTATGACCCATCAGCTCCTGCAGTGAGCCAAGGTCTGCGCCATTCTCCAGCAAATGTACAGCGAAACTATGACGCAGCGTGTGCGGCGTGATCTCCTTGGTGATATGTGCGGTAGACTGGTAATGTTTAAGTATTTTCCAAAAACCTTGTCTGCTCATACGCACACCGCTGATATTAACAAACAGCGCATGCTCATCAGACGATGCAACCATGCCGTTACGAACGTCACGAATATACGCAGTCAGAGCCTTTAGTGCTGCCGGATACAGCGGAATTGAGCGGGACTTCTTTGCACTATTACATTTGATGATCCCCTGCTCCAGGTTAACATCGTCGATGTCCAGCTCAATCAGTTCGCTCACACGAATGCCGGTGGCGTACATGACTTCCAGCATTGCCTTATCACGGAATCCCTTCGCATCGATACATACGGGCTGTGCAAGCAAAAGTTCGATTTCACGACCGGTGAGGATCTGCGGAAGCTTCTTCTCTCCCCTGTCGATACGAATGTCAATTACGGGCGTCTTTTCCAGGAAACCGGACGAAACAACGTAGGCGAAAAAGTTCTTCAGACTTGCCAGGTTTCTGGAAACGGTAGCGCCGGTACGTCCCTCGCTGTCTAGATGTGCCAGGAAATTGCTGATATTCAATTGTGTAGCATCAATAACATCTACACCCTCGTAGGTACGTAACCACTGCGCAAAGCTGCGAATATCACGCATGTAGGAGGATATTGTGTTGGGTGATGCTTGTTTGACCTTGGTGAGATAATTCTCGTAGGCCTGAATCAGATCCAACATGAATATACAAACCTTTCCTGCTAATTAAGCGAACTGATCAAAATAGGCGATAACACATAATAATCTGTAATTCCTATTAAGAGATTTATAAAAAGAAACAAAATTGCTTCTGAACGCAATCTCTTGCGTGGAGAATCACAATTACGGAACAAGAACAGCAGTAAGACGGCACTGCTGCAAAAAGAAGCTGCAAAACCAAGAAAGCCGACCAACCATGCGGCGCTTCCATATGTCAGCAACAAGGCACATGCTGTTGCGCTGAATAAAAAGCTTTTTATCAGCAATATCGGCGCGATCAGTATTGCTTTGTTTATATACATCACCAGAGCTGACAGTAGCAGCGGAAAGGTCAATGTTGTAATATAACTTACAAATGAGCCTTTCTGCAATGTGGCACCAAAACTCGCAGGTATCAGAAATTTGCAACCTGATAATTTTCCGACCAGCATACCGACAATCCACATAATACAAAATATGATCTTGTTTATGTAGCTGTGTCTTTGCTGGGATGATGTAAAACTGTCAATACTTAACATCTGCACCCTACCCTTTCGTGAAGCTATAGATCATGGTGCAGGCCAAGAGTTGGCACATTTACATACAAATGCCAACTTAACATATGCTCGACTACTATACACCAAAACGATTGATATTGCAATAGAAAACGGGATAAAAATACGATTTTTGTGGATTATGACCACATTTATGTTAACTTTGTTATGTTAACTTAATGAACCGAACCGACGCTTTTTGATTGAAATTCAAGATGTGGTTAGAAGTGCACATGGCGGATACAAGATATTGATTTGCAAGCTATCCTGCAGGATTTCACAAATGGGTAAATATAGTTTACCCATTTGTGAAATTTGTACAACTTAACGAGAGCGAGTTCTGTAATTCCTTTTATTACGAACGGATTTTTTACTTTTATTTAGAAAAATTGCTACAATAACAGCCAATATGCAGGCAAATAAGGTGATGAAAGCACTGCCTTGTATCCCGTCAAAAAACAATATCGCTGCACAAAAAAGAGCGATATAGTCTGCTCCGGCAACAATTAGTCCCATGTAATACCTGCGATGTGACATAACGATAGCTATATACGAACCTATCATAACGGATATAAATTGTATGATAATTGCTAGTGCGACAGATTGTTTTATGTCAATATATGCATTCGTAATGAATATTGTTGTAATCGCCGTTAATACAAGTGCCAATATTAGTGATACTGCAATTCCAATTAAACAAGGCATGTATGCCTTTGTATCTGATTTACTTGATTTTGCTTTTGCCATGCTTATCCCCTCCCCTTGCTTCATAGTATTCAAGGTAAAGAAAAAAATACCTCCGGAACAACCGGAGGTATTTTTATTATGACATTTACTTGCGCAGAGCAGACAACAGACATTCGGCATCTTCTTTCGTCTGGCCGACAGCTGTGTAATAGAACTTGATTTTAGGCTCTGTACCGGAGGGGCGAACGATAACACTTCCGTGATCGCCAAGAATGAATTCTAATACATTAGAGGCAGGTAGATCGATTGGTGCGCTTTCTTTTGTGATCATATCGATCTGCGTCTTAATGCTGTAATCACGCATCGTTGTAACGCTGATGCCACCAATTTGTGCAGGCGCACTATTTCTCAGGTCTGCCATCATATTTGCGGCCTTTTCCATTGCGTTTACACCGGTGAGTTCCTTGCTTTCTACGTAAGAAAGGTAATAACCATACTCAGAATATACATTAGCCAGCTCATCAAGTACGCTCTTGCCCTGCAGCTTCAGATCTGCGGCCATTTCACAGACTAACATAGAGGCAACAACAGCATCTTTATCACGTGCGTATGTGCCTTTCAGGTAGCCACAGCTTTCTTCAAATCCAAAAACATAACGTGCTTCCTCCCCTGCTCTTTCCAGATCAAGGATTTCGCCGCCGATGTATTTGAAACCGGTGAGCACAGCCTTCATTGTCACACCGTATTTCTTTGCAATTTGATCAGCCAGCGGCGAGGATACGATACTACGGACAGCGATCGCATTTTGAGGCAATGCATTATTCTCGGTGAGCTTTTTCAGAATATACGCAAGGAGTAAGCAGCCTAATTCATTTCCGCTAAGCTTTGTATAGCCATTACCGTTGGGTACAGCGATTGCCACACGGTCACAGTCAGGATCGGTGCCGAGAATTACATCGCACGGAACACGATCTGCTACCTTATAACTTTCGTTCAATGCAGCGTCTGTTTCGGGATTGGGGTATTCGCAGGTTTTGAAGTCACCATCAGGTTTTTCCTGACAATCGACAATTGTAATCTGTGTTCCAAGCCGTCCCAGCACCTCTCTGACCGGTTCATTGCCAGTGCCGCACAGCGGTGTATAAACAACCTGAAGTCCTGCCTTGCGGATCGTCTCGGGCGCTACAGCCTCAGATAGAACACGCTTGTAATAAGCTGACCAAATATCTTCTGTAATATAGCGGATATTACCGGTCTTTAGGTAGTCCTCAAACGTATTGGCTTCAGGGACAAAATAAGGAATTTCAGAGATTTTCTGTGTGACGACTGATGCAGGCTCGTCCGTCATCTGGCAACCGTCAGGACCATAGCATTTTACGCCGTTGTATTCGCCGGAATTGTGGCTTGCGGAAATGACAATTCCACATCCGCAGTTCAGCTCACGAACAGCGAACGACAGCATGGGTGTAGGCGCTAAGCGGTCGTAAAGGAATGCGGTAATGCCGCTTTCCGCAAAAGCAACAGCGCAAACCTCTGCAAACAGCTTGGAGTTGTGTCTTGAATCGTAGCCGATAGCCGCTTTTTGGGGCAAATCAGTAGATTTCAGCCACGCTGCCATTCCCTGCGCTGCTCTGCGGACAGTATAACGGTTCAGACGGTTAGAGCCCAAACCCATTATGCCACGCATACCGGCGGTTCCAAATTGCAGTTCGCTGCCAAATCGGCCGATTAGTTCATCAGTGTCGTTGGCAATATTGTTCAGTTCGGTATGTTCCTCTGGATATAACTTTGCGTTTCTCCACAGATCATATCGTTGCGTATAATTCATAATCTGCCTCCATATATGATTCAAAAAACAGCTCAAAAAATTTTGAGCTGTTTTTTTGATATTAATCTTCGATTTCCTGAACGGCAACGCTTGCCTTCTTCTCCTGATTCTCAACCAGAGCTCTGAACTTGGTTCTGGTATCGCGAACATCTTCCAGAGACATAGCGATTGCTTCTTCGGTGCGACGCAGAGCGTCGTCCATGTAGTCGTTGCTTGCCTTGCGCAGCTCGGACATGCGGGTTTGTGTCTGCATGACCATTTCCTGGCACTGGCGCTTTGCTTCCTGGTAGATAGCCTCTTCTTCCACCAGCTTTGCAGCCTGATCCTGAGCCTGACGAATCAGACCTTCAGCCTCACGGCGAGCCTGACCGATCAGTTCGTTGCGAGATTCAACAATGGTGCGCGCCTGCTTAATTTCAACAGGCAGCTGAGCGATGATCTCATCGAGCATGTCCAGAACCTTATCTCTCTCGAGAATGCACTTGTCAGCACCCAAAGGCAGCGCCCGTGCGTCCTGCACCATGTCGTACAATGCGGAAATGATATCTTCGATATTCTGTTCGTTCATTTTCTGTTTCCTCCTTGGTTTATGGCAGCCACCCGCTGCTTAAAATCCGGGATAATTTGTTCCGGCAAGAAATCGGACAGCTCAACATCGTAACCGCCTAATTCCTTAACCGTGCTGGAACTCAAATACATATACTGATGTTCTGCTGTCAGGAACATTGTATCCAGCGAGGGGTTGATCTTGTGATTGATCAGAGCCATTTGGAATTCATTTTCGAAATCCGAGCCGGCTCGCAGACCCTTCACGATTACACAACTTCCTTTGCGCCGTGCATACTCAGCAAGAAGTTCATCAGATGAATCGACCTCTACGTTGTCCAGATCACCCACAACACGTTTGATCAGTTCCACACGTTCGTCACGAGAAAACATAGGCTTCTTAGAAGCGTTAACCATGACACAAACGATCAGGCGATCAAAAATATTAGCTGCACGTCTGATAATATTCAGATGGCCGCTGGTGATTGGATCAAAGCTGCCGGGATAAATTGCGATTTTCATATTACTCCCCCACACAGCCTATACTTTGCGATAAAGCGTCAGTAAGGTCTTTCCGTATTTGTAATCTTTAGAACGGGAAAAACCCGGAAAATCCAAATCCAGATCCTTTCCCATAGGGCGTTCCGCTACTATTATACCACTAGATTGCAAAATGTCAATTTCTGTTATCATTTTTAATGCATTTTCCAGAAAATTTTCATTGTAGGGCGGATCTAAGAATATAATATTGAATTTTTCGGTGCATCGCTGCAGATAGGATGCATAGTCACAGCATATTACATTTGCTTTACTTTCATAATTTGTGCGACGGATATTCTCGTTGATAATCTTACATGCATCTTTGCCTGAATCGATGATGACAGCACGTTCTGCTCCCCTGCTGAGTGCTTCGATTCCAAGCTGACCCGTGCCGCCAAATAAATCCAAAACCTTAGCTGCAGGCAATTCAAATTGAATGATGCTAAAAAGTGCTTCCTTTACACGATCGGCGGTGGGACGTGTTTTCATGCCGTCCGGGGCTTTTAAAACAATACCCCGTCTTTCTCCACTGATAACTCGCATTTACGTCCCCCTCCCCTTTTGATCGTCATGAAAGTGTTGATATACTGCATAGGATGCATCGTTTGGCAAAATCATTTGTAATTCCTGTAGCGTTGCTGCTGCAATACCGGTAAGAGATTTAAATGCTTTGAGCAGCGTTGCTTTCCTTTTCGGTCCGATTCCGGGTATTTCGTCAAGAACGGAGTATTGCAGCCGCTTGCTTCGGAGCTTTCTGTGATAACCGATAGCAAGCCGGTGTGTTTCCTCCTGGATATTGCCAATTAATGAATAGACAGCTTGATTATTATCAATCCGGATCTCCTCGCCACACGGCGTCACCAGCGCCCTTGTGCGATGACGATCATCCTTGACCATGCCGAACACCGGTATATCCAAATTAAGCGTTTTCAGCACATCTACGGCGATCCTGGCGTGATTACAGCCACCATCAATCAATATCAGATCCGGTGCTTTCTCAAAACCAGAATCTGCGTCAATCAGGTGCTGATAACGTCTTAAAACAACCTGATGCATAGATGCATAATCATCTTGAATAGGCTGATCGGTTATTTTAAATTTCTTATATTGGCATCGTGCCGGCTTTCCGTTTTCGAATACAACCATGCTGGCGACAATGTCCGTGCCGGAAATGTTGGATATATCAAAGGATTCGATCCGTGACGGCAAGGTAATATTCAGCATTTTCCCTAACACAATAAGCGTGCTGTGCATGCGTTCGTGATGCTTTGTAATGCGGGCAACTTCCTCGTCGGCATTGCTCTGCGCTAACTGGATCATTTTTTTCTTATCACCACGAACCGGCATAATGATATTCGTTCTGCAGCCAAACTTTTCCTGCATAAGCTGTTCAAACAATTCGCGATCTTCCATATTGTACGGTATTAAAATATAACGGGGCGCAAATCCGCGGCTTAAATAATATTGCTTGATCAGCGCAGACATTGCATAGGTCGGATCGTCTGCGGTAGGTATGATCTCGTAATCCTTATCAACCAGATCACCATGATTAAAATGCAGCACGGAGAAGCAGGTTTTCAGCGCATTTCCGGAAAAGCCAATGACGTCTGTATTGGCTTTTGTTCCCGCAGTCACAAGCTGCTTTTTGCCAAGTGCTTCTACTGCGTTTAAGCTATTACGATAATTGGCGGCAAGTTCAAAATTCAATTCATCTGCTGCTGCCAACATTTTGGTTTTGATTTCGTCGGCAACGGTTTTATATTTACCGGATAACAGAAGTTTACATTGTTCGATCGTTGCCTGGTATTTTGCAGCAGATGCGTTTTCCTGACACCAACCGTTGCAATTTCCCATGTGATAGTGCAGGCATGGTCTGCTTTTTCCGATATCACGAGGGAATTTCTTACCGCAAACCGGAAGCTTCAAAGCTTGCTTGATTGCCGCAATGATTTCATTCGTGATACCTCTGCTGCCAAACGGGCCGTAATATAGAGCACCGTCATCTGCCGGTTTATTTGCCATAATCAGATCCGGATACGCATCCTTGATGCCAAGACGGATAAACGGGTAGCCCTTGCCATCTTTCAGGAGGATGTTGTATTTTGGCATGTGCTGCTTGATCAGACTGCATTCCAAAACAAGTGCTTCAAATTCTGTGGCAGCGACAATAACCTCAAAATGGTCAATGTTGCTGACCATCTGTTTTGTCTTAACAGAATGAGAAACGCTGTCCAGGAAATATTGGCTTACCCGGTTGCGAAGCTTTTTTGCTTTGCCAACATAAATAACACGGTCATCAGCATCCTTCATGATATAAACGCCCGGTGCATCCGGCAGCGATTGGGACATTCTTTTCAGTTCCGTGTGGTTCATAACTATTCTCCAAAAAATCCGCCTCAATGCTGAAGTTGGCATTGAGGCGGAAATTATATCAATAGATGTCCTGCTGAAGAAGCGCTTCCAGAGAATTAACAGCCGTTTCCTCGTCGACACCGTCTGCCGCCAGCGTAATGGTAACGCCGGTTACGATCCCAAGGGACATAATACCTAACAAACTCTTTGCGTTGATCTTGCGGCTACCGGATTCCAGCCAGATATTGCAACTAAATTCATTTGCCTTCTGGACAAAATAAGTAGCTTGTCTATTATGAAGACCGGATTCGCAACGAACAACTACTTCCTTGTTAATCATGAAAATACACTCCTTAGGTGATTGCTCTAGCCGACGTTCGACCTAAATATATGATAGCAAATTTAAACCAAAAGTCAACTCATAATATGCATGGATCAAAATTCGACGATGGTAACGCCGTCCTCTCCCTCACCGTACAGACCCAGACGATAGGACTTGACAAATTTATTTCCTCTAAGGGATTGCTGTACGGCTTTGCGCAACACACCGGTACCTTTTCCGTGAATGATTCGCACCGGAGAGATGCGGGAACGCATAGCTTCGTCCAAATACCGCTCCATAACACAGATAGCCTCCACGCTGTCCATACCACGCAGATCGATCTCAGATGCGGTAGCTGCCAGGTTCAGCTCTTTGCCGGAATGAGCAGGACGTGCGGGTTTTTCTTTGTATTTGTTTTCGTTTTCCAGCAGATACACTTCATCACGCTTGGCGCTCATTTTCAGAATTCCTGCTTGCAGTTCCAGCGTGCCATCTTTGTTGATTGCAATAATACTGGCTTTCGTGCCGAGTTTCAAAAGTTCAACGGTGTCACCGATCATAATATCCCGCGTGGGTTTTGGACGAGCGGTTTTTATTTGCTTTTCCTTGATCTTTTCCTCAGCGTCATTCAGACTTCTACGCAAATCTGATTGTCGCTGGTTGATACCTTGCAAATCCGCACATTCTGTCAGCTGTTTCTTAATGGCTTTGATCTCGTCAGTTGCAGCAATAGCGGTCTTACGGGCGTCTGCGATGATATCACGGGCTTGCGCACGTGCATCTTCCAGTACTCGGTTCTTTTCGATCTCAACCTGCTTTTTGAATGCTTCACTTTGGTTCTTGATTTCTTCCGTTTCATGGCGCAGCCGTTCTGCCTCACGCTTTGCCTGCTCCATTTCATGACGCTGCATTTCCAGTTTGGACAGTACATCCTCAAAATTGCGGTCATTCTGACTTAACAAATTGGATGCGTGTTCCAGAAT
>JAZSQH010000046.1:0-11435 GCA_045537865.1 Faecousia sp.
TACCTGCTCTGATTGTGCCACCATAGATATTCAGGGCAGCCTTGCTTTCTGCGCTTGTACCCTTTGCATAAATGGTGCCGCCGTCTGCGCCATAGCCGCCGCTGGAACCAATAATGTCACCGCCGTAAATATTCAGCGTAAAGTTCTTCTTAGCAGTAATGGGCCGCGCTGTGGTTTTGTTGCGCAACTGACCTTTGTTGCCCATCAGATT
This sequence comes from Faecousia sp., assembly GCA_045537865.1. Classification (GTDB taxonomy): domain Bacteria; phylum Bacillota; class Clostridia; order Oscillospirales; family Oscillospiraceae; genus Faecousia. The sequence goes on from JAZSQH010000046.1 coordinate 212, forward strand.
CACAGTAGCGCCATTTTCACTCTCAATTCTCATTGTAGCATACAGCTTAGTGCTGGAATTGCCCAAGTGCAGGCAAAGAGTACCGCCATTTACCGTGATTGTCTTGAGCGCGGAAGTAGAACCCACGGTAGTGCCCGGTTCCACATAATAGTGCGCCTTATCACCGTCATTCACGGTTACACCGTCCGTCAGACTTGTCCATACCACGTTTGTTGCATCACAGGTGGGGCAAGTGGTGCTTGTGGGATCCAGAGCTGCGTTTGCAACTTCCGGATCGACTTCGCCGTCTGCCTTGACTTCGATCTGGGATACAGGGATCATACCCAGTACCAGCACCAGAGCGATGGCCAAGCCAAGCAGACGCTTTGTGGTTTTTTCCATACTTGTTTTCCTCCTAGCTTAATCTTCCCGTATGTAGAATTTTGCAAAAATGGGTGCAAAATCCCCATAGCGATAGAAATACACTATATTTATATCATCTCTTTTGTGAAAAAGCAAGTAAATTTTTACCGAAACTGGGCAACAAATTTTCTCCCTTATTTTTGTGCAGATTCACGATAAAATCGTTTGCCGTTATCCGGTGTGTCAATTACTGTCGCAAAACATATAATGGAATGCACACGGATTAAGGAGGTATGATCGTGCGTAAGTATAACTGCTACGAAGGCAACGGCCTTCCCGCCTTTACAGACGATGACTTTTTCCGAACTCCCTGCTGCCCCGGCAACACGCCGGCGCAGCCTTGCTGCATCCCCGGTCCGCAAGGCCCAGTGGGTCCGCAAGGTCCGGTAGGGCCAAGAGGCCCACAAGGAATCCCCGGAGCAGTAGGTCCCCAGGGTCCTGCCGGCCCAAGAGGCGCTCAGGGTCCCATAGGTGAAACCGGTCCTGCCGGCGCTGACGGTGCTGACGGCGCTACCGGCCCTGCCGGGCCGCAAGGTCCTGCCGGTCCGCAGGGTCCTATCGGTGCGACCGGCGCGACAGGCGCGACCGGTGCTACCGGCCCTGCCGGGCCGCAGGGTCCTATTGGCGAAACCGGACCCCAAGGTCCTGCCGGCGGTGTGCTGGCATTTGCTGACTTCTACGCTCTGATGCCCGGGGACAACGCAGACGCTGTAGCGCCCGGCGCAGATGTCAGTTTCCCCCAAGACGGTCCTACCAGTGGCACAAGCATCACCCGGATCAGCGACACCGCATTCACACTGACCGATATTGGCACTTATCAGGTGCTGTTTCAGGTTAGCGCCGACGAAGCCGGGCAGTTGGTTCTGACCCTGAATGGCGCAGAGCTGCCCTACACGGTAGTGGGTCGTGCCACCGGCACATCCCAGCTGGTGGGTATGGCGCTGGTCACTACCACAGTCGCCACCTCGGTGCTGACGGTGCGTAACCCTGCCGACAACGCCACTGCGCTGACAATTACACCCAATGCAGGCGGAACAGAGCCGGTATCGGCGCATCTGGTGATCACCCAGCTGCAATAATTTGTGTCACTGCGAACCGGTGGTTACACCGATGTGGGAATCTATAGAATCAGCAAGAGATTGCCACGGGCGGCTTTGCCGCCCTCGCAATGACAACCTTTTTGCAAAATTACCATTGCCATCAGGGAAATTGGTGGTATAATGAAATAGATATTTACGATATAGAGGAATACAAATGAAAAAAGATAACACATTACAGCAGGAGCGCCGCCGGGATCTGATGCTCAACGCACCGGTAGGCTCGGTGATCCTGAAAATGGCGATACCGACCATCATCGCCTTTTTGATCAACTCCATATATTCCCTGGCCGACACCTACTTCGTCAGCGGCCTGGGCGAGGAAGCCACCGCCGCCGTGGGTGTGAATGCATCTTTAGATCAGCTGATTATGATGTGCGGCTCTATGTTGGCTGTGGGCGCAAACAGCTACATCGCCCGGCTTTTGGGTCAGAACGACCATAAGAAAGCCAGTCAGGTGCTGTCCACCGCTTTTTATCTGGCTTTTGGCATCGGCGCAACGCTGCTGGTGTTTGGCTCGATCTTTATTACCCCCATGGTGCGGCTGTTGGGTGCAACGCCCACTTGCGAGAAGTACGCTGTAGATTACGCTACTTATGTTCTGATCGCTGCGCCCTTTATGGCGACCAGCTTTGTTATGAATCAATGTCTGCGCAGTGAGGGCAGCGCCACCTTGTCCATGATCGGCATGGGCTTTGGCGGTATTCTCAACTGCGTTCTCGACCCCATTTTTATTATGCCCTGGGGTCTGAATATGGGTGTTGCCGGCGCTTCTCTCGCCACGGCAATCTCCAAAGTGGTCAGCTTTATCATTTTGGTCTACCCCTACATTTCCCGGCGCAGCTTGCTGCATTTGACTGTTCGTAATATCCGGCTTAGCCGGGATATTATCGGTCAGATCGTATCTGTGGGTTCGTCCAGCATGTTCCGCAGCGGTCTGGCTGTGGTGGCCGGCATTTTGCTGAACAAACTGGCAGGCAACGTCTCCGATGCGCTGCTGGCGGTTATCGGTGTCACCACCAAGGTCATGATGTTCCCCTTTAGTATTATTCTGGGCTTCGGCACGGGATTCCAGCCGGTGGCCGGCTTTAACTGGGGCGCACGGCGATACGACCGGGTGCAGCAGTGTTTCCGGTTTGCCGCCTGGGCTGCCGTTATCGGCTCTGCCGTATTGTCGGCTATTTTGTTCGTGCTGGCAAATCCTGTGATCACTGCCTTCACCGAGCAAGGCTCGGATATGCAGAAGTACGGCGAGATCTGTATTCGTCTGCAGTGTATCGCACTGCCTGTTCATGCGTGGGTGGCAGTGGTGAATATGCTCTGCGCCGGTCTGGGTAATGCCAAGGGTGCATTCGTGCTGGCCACATCCCGGCAAGGTACATGTTTTATTCCTATTCTGTACCCCATGGCCATATTCCTTGGGGCATACGGTATCGCATCGGTGCAGGCTGTGGCAGATGTGCTGAGCCTTGCCATTGCCTTGCCCATCGCAATATCCATGTTAAAAAAGATCCGGCAGGCAAGACTGCTGGCTGAAAGCGAACAATAAAACGGGAGGGTGTGGCCCTCCCTTTTTCTATATTATTGCGGCAAACCCAAAGCCGCCGTTACCAGTATCCCTAAATTATCCCGGTAAATTTCATTGAATTGGGACAAGGGCAGCGGATTTTCCCCCTCGCCCACTTCAATGGTATATCCCGGGCGGCGGAATTGCTGGATAAACCAATCCTTGTACCCGGCAAAGCTGGAGTTAAACGCCACCTCCGTCAGCGCATAGCCGCTGACCCGGGCAAATTCCTCCCCCAATTCCCTTGCCCCGGGCACTTCATAATCCTTAAACTGCCAGTAGATCTCCTTGCCCTGAGAGTGGTATGCCAGTACCAGCGCCGGGTCAATCAGCTCCGTATAGGATGCCAGCGCCCGGGTTTCCAGCTGGTCTAACGGCGCACGGCCTACATAATCCCGGGGGCCGGGACGTGTATAGCCCTGACTGAACTTGATTTCCCTCGCCTGCAGCCAACCGGCGGGATACTGCAGATTCAAGTCCACGCCCAGCAGATTGGCTTTCCAGCCGTCAGGAAACGGGATCTGGGGATACCGCTCCGCCAACCCCCGGGCAACCTCATACTGCACGCTCCCCGGCTGGATCGCCCCGGTGACCAAATCCACCCCGTCCGGGTCGACCATGGGTATCATATAAATGGTGGAGGTCTGCAAAATCAGCCGGGCGGGTACACCGAACACCGTGCCGTTTTCCTTTGCCGCCTGCCCTAAGTCCTCCGCAAATTTCAAAAGGATCAAAGCAGTGATCCACTCGTTGGCATGATGGGCAGCGGTGAACAGCACCCGCCGCCCGCCGCTTCCCATCACCAGTGTCCGCACCGGACGCTGAAAGGCAGTAGCAGTCAGCTGCTCACTGCGAAAATCCGGATAGGTGCGCACCAAAGCGTCGATCATTTCATTGTTGCTCGCCGATGTGATAGGTACAGAAGTATTCACAATGGGCATAAAAATCGCCTCCGACTATTCTATGTGTCGAAGGCGATTTTTGTGTTATTTATTTTGTTCCAGCCAGATCAGCAGCACAGCAATATCTGCCGGGCTGACACCGGAAATGCGACCTGCCTGACCAATAGAAACCGGGCGGATCTTAAGCAACTTTTCCTTTGCCTCCAGCCGCAGACCGGCGATAGATTCATAATCCATATCCTCCGGCAGCAGACGGGATTCCTCTTTGCGGAACACCTCTACCTGCTTTTCCTGCCGGGCAAGATAGCCGGCATATTTCAGCTGGATCTGCACCTCGTCGGTGACGGAAAGGGGCAAAGCCGGTCTGTCCGGGTCAAAGGGCGCAATATCGGCATAGGTCACTTGGGGGCGACGGAGCAGATCTGCCAGCCGGACAGAGTTGGTCACCGGGGCAGATTCCCGGGCGGCAAGCATTTCATTCAGCGCCTGAGAGCCGGGAACACCTTTGGCTTCCAGCCGGGCGATCTCCCGGCGGACAGCTTCATATTTTTCCTCCACCTCTGCCAATCGGCTTTGGGGCACAAGTCCCACCGCTGCGCCGATGGCTGTCAGACGCTGGTCGGCATTGTCCTGCCGGTGGAGCAGCCGATACTCACTGCGGCTGGTCATGATCCGGTAGGGCTCTTCCGTACCCTTCGTCACCAAATCATCGATCAGCGTGCCAATGTAGCTGGTGTCACGGGTCAAAATCATAGGCGGCTTTCCTTGCAGCTTCAGCGCGGCGTTCACACCTGCCACCAAGCCTTGGGCAGCGGCTTCCTCATAACCGGAAGTGCCGTTGGACTGGCCTGCGCCGTAAAGCCCGGACACCACCTTGGTTTCCAATGTGGGTTTGAGCTGGGTGGGGTCGATACATTCGTATTCGATAGCATACGCAGGGCGCATCATTTCCGCATTTTCCAGTCCGGGAATGGTGCGCAGCATCTTAAGCTGCACATCCTCCGGTAAAGAGGAGGAGAAGCCTTGGATATACATTTCCTCGGTGTCCATGCCGCAAGGCTCAATGAACAGCTGATGTCGCTCCTTATCCGCAAACCGGACGATTTTGGTTTCGATACTGGGGCAATACCGAGGGCCTACACCGGAGATCGTGCCGTCGTACATGGGACTGCGATGGAGATTTTCATTAATGATCCGGTGGGTCTCGGCGTTGGTGTAGGTCAGATAGCACACCGCCCGGTTTTCTACCTTATGCTCCGTACGGAAAGAGAACGGCTCGGGATCTTCGTCGCCGGGCTGCAGCTCCATTTGGGAGAAATCGATGCTCCGGCGATTTACACGGGGCGGCGTGCCGGTCTTAAACCGGCGCAAAGACAGACCCAGCTTCCGCAGCTCGTCCGCCAATCCCACCGCCGCATGCATACCGTCCGGCCCGGAGGATTCCACAGATTCGCCGATGACGATGGTACTATCCAAAAATGTGCCGGTAGCGATGATCGCCGCCTTGCAGTGATAGATCGCACCCAAGTGAGTACGGACGCCGGTAACTGCGCCGTTTTCCGTCAGTACACTGACGATCTGCGCCTGCTTCAGCTCCAGATTTTCCTGCAGCTCCAAGGTGTGTTTCATTACCTGCTGGTACTTCCGCCGGTCGGCCTGCGCCCGGAGGGAATGGACTGCCGGGCCTTTGCCCCGGTTCAGCATCCGGTACTGGATGCAGGCTTTGTCTGCCGCCAGTCCCATCTCGCCGCCCAGTGCGTCCAGTTCCCGGACAATATGTCCCTTGCCCGTGCCGCCCACAGCAGGATTGCAAGGCATGTTGCCCACTGCGTCCATATTGATAGTAAACAGAATGGTGTGCATTCCCAGCCGTGCCGCTGCCAATGCCGCCTCAATGCCGGCATGACCTGCGCCGATCACGACGATGTCACAACTTCCTGCTGTGTAGTCCATAGGTTTCACCTGCTTTTGCTCATTCTTCCTTGTTTTTCTTTTCCTCCGGGGGAAGGACAAAGGGTTGGCACACCACTTCGCAGCGATTGATGGGCGTGCCCAGCGCATGGAATTTTTCCTCGTAGCCGGTCATAATGCCCACAATTCCGTTTTCGTGCAAGTTCCGGGTCAGATTGTTCACCTGCAGTCCACAAGCGGCAAATTCCTCCACCGAAAACTCAAACAGGGGCGCATTGTCAGTTTTGAAGTGGATCTCACCGCCCCGGCGCACCACCCGGCAATATTTATCCAAAAAGCCTCTGTGGGTCAGACGGCGCTTGGCATTTTTCTTTCTGGGCCAGGGGTCGGGGAAGTTGATAAACAGCCGATCGATCTCCTCGCCGGCAAAAACTTCCTCGATCTTTTCCACATCCATATCGATGAAAAATACATTTTTCAGTTCCATCTGCTGCGCCTTTTCCATGGCGACCACCATAGCCTCCCGGCAACGCTCCACAGCGATCAGCAGCACATCCGGATTGGCCTGGGCAGTTTCGGCGGTAAACTTGCCCTTTCCACAGCCAACCTCCACCCACAGCGCCTTGGCGTCCGGCTTCAGCGAAAGCCATTTGCCCTGATATTCCTGGGGCTCGGCAATCCGGTAAGCGGCGCACTTTTCCATCCGGGGCTCTAAGTTTTTCATTCTTCTCATTCGCATAGCAAATTCCTCCTGCTTTGTGCTTGCATTATAGCAGAAACCGTCAAAACAGTCAATTTCCGTTTTTTCCAGTATACAACCAAAAGTAAGTATGCTAAAATATTTCCATTGAACAAAAGGAGAGATATTATGACCATTACCAACGACATTCGCTATATTGGCGTAAACGATCACCAGGTAGATCTGTTTGAGGGTCAGTATGTTGTGCCCAATGGCATGGCGTACAATTCCTATGTGATCACCGATGAAAAAATTGCCGTTATGGACACGGTGGATCAGAATTTTATTGCCCAGTGGCTGGAAAAGCTGCAAACCGTTTTAGGTGACAAGCAGCCGGACTACCTTATCGTTCAGCACATGGAACCGGATCATTCTGCCGGCATCGCAAAATTTTTAGATACATACCCGGACGCAACAGTGGTGGCGTCCAGCAAGGCTTTTGTGATGATGCAGCAGTTTTTCGGCTCGGACTATACCCAGCGGCGGCTGGTGGTTGGCGAGGGCGATACCCTCTGTCTGGGCAAGCACAACCTGACCTTTGTCACTGCGCCTATGGTACACTGGCCGGAGGTCATTGTTACATACGATTCCTACGACAAAGTGTTGTTCTCCGCCGACGGCTTCGGCAAATTCGGCGCACTGGATGTGCAGGAGGATTGGGCTTGCGAGGCTCGGCGGTACTACATCGGCATCGTGGGCAAATACGGCGCACAGGTGCAGGCGCTGCACAAAAAGGCGGCCAGTCTTGACATCGCCATGATCTGCCCCTTGCACGGCCCGGTGCTGAAAGAGGATTTAGGATATTATGTTAACCTCTATGATATCTGGTCTTCCTACCGCCCGGAGGATAAGGGTGTGCTCATCGCCTACAATTCCATCTACGGCAACACCAAAAAGGCCGTGGAACTGCTGGCGGAAAAGCTGGAAAGCTACGGCTGCGAAAAGGTGGTGGTCACCGACCTTGCCCGGGAGGATATAGCGGAGGCAGTAGAGGATGCCTTCCGGTATGACCGGCTAGTGCTGGCATCTGTTACCTACAACGGCGATGTATTCCCCTATATGAAAGAATTTATCCACCATCTGACAGAGCGGAATTTCCGTAACCGCACCGTGGCATTTATGGAGAACGGCTCATGGGCGCCCACCGCCACCAAGGTTATGAAAAACATGCTTGTAGATTGCAAGGATCTGACCTATGCTGAAAATTCCGTTAAGATCCTTTCCGCATTAAATGATTCCAGCCGGGCGCAGATCGATGCGTTGGCAGAAGAGCTTTGCAAATAACGAAAACACGCAGGAGAATTACTCCTGCGTGTTTTTTACTTATGACAGTTACCGCAATCACCGGAACATTCTCCGGCGGTGGGGCAGCCGATACACTTTGTACCCTTTTTCTTGGCGCGGTACACATACCATGCCGCCAGTCCCAGTACCACAGCGATCACACCCAGAACAATACCGTCTACCAAGGTCATACCGCCACCTTCTTTCTTGCTCGCTGACACAAATGCACCAGCACACCGGTAAATGCCACCACAAAGGCTGCGCCACCCAGCGCCGCGCCAATGTGCAAGGTTGCCGGAGCGGTGATCCATGTGCCAATGGTATAGACCAGGTAGCCCACGGTGTAACCGGTGGCAAGCTGCAGGGCAATACCGCCCCAGAACCATTTCCGGTCACTGACCTCTGCCCGCATAGCGCCCAGAGCCGCAAAGCAGGGAGGTGAGAACAGATTGAACATCAGGTATGCCAGCGCCGCCACCTTGGTAATACCGAACACCGCCGCCACCTGTGTGCCTGCGCCCTCCATCAATGTCAGCTCCTCGGTGCTGATGAGATTGGAAATACCGTAGCACACCGCCAGTGTGCCGACCACATTTTCCTTGGCGATAAAACCGGTCACCGCCGCTGCAGCCAGCTGCCATGCCGCCACGCCCACCACCGGCACCAAAGCTACTGCAACGGGGTTGGCAACTGTGGCCAGGATAGAGGTGTGGGCCATCCCATCCTCCACCAGCTGCAAGCGCCAGTCAAAGGACTGCATAATATAAATCACTGCATTGCACAGCAGGATCACTGTACCGGCTTTGACGATATATGCCCAACCCCGGCTGAGCATGGACATGGCCGCCCGCTTTACGGAAGGCAGCTTGTATTCCGGCAGTTCAATAATAAAGAAGGACTTCCGCAACCGATTGCCTGTCACTTCATTGACCAGAACTGCGCCCAGCAGAATGATGGCAATACCGGCAAAATACATCAGCGTACCCACCCAGCTTGCCTCGTCAAAAAAAGCGCCTGCAAACAGTGCGATCACCGGCAGCTTTGCGCCGCAGGGCATAAAGGGCGCCAGCATAGCAGTAGCGTTGCGCTCCCGTTCGTTGCGGATGGTACGGGCTGCCATTACGCCGGGGGTCGCGCAGCCGGTGCCAATGATAAAGGGGATCACAGACTTGCCGGACAGACCCACCTTTTTGAAAATGGGGTCTAACACCACGGTGGCGCGCGCCATATAGCCGCAGTCCTCCAGCAGGGCGATGAGGAAATACATCACCATAACCAAGGGCAAAAAACCCACCACGGCGCTGACGCCGCCGATGATGCCCTCGGTAAGCAAGGCCGCAAGGAAATCGTTGGCTTCTGCCGCTGCCAGTAAACCTGCAACCCACTGCTTGAACATATCGATCAAAGTCACAAGACCGGGCAGCGTGAAGCCGTTTGCAAACTCGTAACCCTCTGCGATCCACGGACCAAGCCATGCCTGGGAGATCTGGAACACCAGGAACATCACAACCGCAAAGATAGGCAAGCCGACCACCGGGTGGGTCAGCACATTGTCGATCTTATCCTGAAAATTCCGGTCGCTGGTATATATCCGGCGGGTCTCCACCTGGGAAACGATCTTATTGACAAACCGGTAACGCTTTCGGTCTGCCGCCTCTACCGCTTTTTGGTCTGCCATGTCCACATCCGCCAGCATGATCGGCGGTATTTGGCTTTGCCCGATTTGAAAAACTGCATCACGGATCAACTCTTGCAACCCCTCAGCATGGGTAGATACGGTTTCCACCACCGGACATCCCAACTTTTGAGACAATAGCGCCACATTGATATAGGTCTGCTTTTTTTCGTTAATATCCGCCTTGTTCAGCGCCACTACCACAGGAACACCCAGCTCCATCAGCTGGGTCGTAAAAAACAAGCTGCGGCTGAGGTTGGTGGCATCCACGATATTGATAATCACATCCGGCTTCTGATCCCGGATATAATCATGGGTCACGCTCTCCTCCGCCGTAAAGGGGGACATGGAGTATGCGCCGGGCAGATCCACCGCCACCAGCTCACGACCTTCGGCATATATTTTTTTGATAGGCGCTTCCTTTTTATCTACGGTAACACCTGCCCAGTTGCCCACCTTTTCATTCCGTCCGGTCAGGGCATTATACATGGTGGTTTTACCGCTATTCGGATTGCCTGCAAATGCGATACGCATATTCTTCCTCCTTGGGGAAATCAAGCAACAGTGATCGCTGCTGCCAACTGATTATCGATGTGATATCTGCCGTCCTTCACTGCTACGGTGCAGCCGCTTCTGCGGCGGGAGATCACCGTAATGGGCTCTCCGCTGTAGCAGCCAAGAGAGAACAAAAACGCATTCAGTTCGGCATCGTCTGTCTGAATCGTTTGAATAATATAACTCTGTCCAAGCTGTGTCTTTGTTAGATCCATATTCCTCACCCGTTTTCTTTATGCCAACCAGTTAGCATAGGCTAACTGCTGTCCGCAAAAATATGTTAGCCTTTGCTAACTCCTCACATATCATACTCCTCCTCCGCTGTTTTGTCAAGGGATAATTTGTAAATTTTTCAAGCTGTTGCCATAAAAAAGACCGGGTGGAATACCACCCGGTCTTACCTGTTATTTTGCTTTTTCCAGCAGACGCTCTTCCTTGGTCTTGCAGAACTTTTCCAGCTGGGGTACCAGCAGCAGACAGATAATCGCTGCGGTCAGGCCGCCGTTGTACAAACAGAAGCCACCATGCAGATCGGGAACTGCGCTTACCAACAGGTAATGCAGTCCGCCTGCCAGCACACCGTAACCGAAGCCGTAAGTGCCGGCAACGGGAGAAAGGCCGTTGGCGTAGCACAGACCGATCAAAATGCTCTGATTGGCAATGGTCAGACCGTAGCTCTCCACACCAAACTGCTTGGCAATAAAGCCAAACAGATAGGAAGTCACCACGTAACCCACCATAATGGGCAGGACATTCCGGGGGTGGCTACCGGAGTTACAGGTACAGAGCATACAGAACACGATGCCGAAGGTCATACCGGTCCAAACCGTACCCATCCGGGCGACGCCACCGTCCATCAGAGCAGCCAGGTTGAAGTATGCCACGATCATCAGACCGTAAACGCCCACATTCATCAGGAAAGGTGCGTTGCCGTACTTGGAAGTGAAGCTGACACCCTTGCCGGTGTCTTTCATCAGATTCCAGTAGTCACCGAACTTGCAACCCATCAGCAGTGCCATTATAGAGGGCGTGCTGGTGCTCCAACAAGTACTTATGCCGCCGTTGACCCCAAAAGCCCAGTTGCGGAATTTC
>JAZSQH010000028.1:0-6388 GCA_045537865.1 Faecousia sp.
ACCCTGCCATCTATGTGGAGGATCCCCGGATTGCCCTTGGACAAATTGCCCGGGAGGAGCTGCGGCGCATTGGCCCCAAGACCGTTGCGGTTACCGGCTCTGTGGGCAAGAGCACCACAAAGGAAATGGTGGCATCTGTGCTTAGCGGTACATACCGGGTTAGCAAGACTCCGGTGAATCACAACAATGACATCGGCATGCCCATGGCGATTCTTGCCATGCCGGAGGATACCCAGGTTGCGGTGCTGGAAATGGGCATGAACCATTTCGGTGAGATCGCATATCTGAGCCATATTGCTAAGCCGGACATTGGCGTGATCGTGAATATCGGCACATCCCATATTGAGAATCTTGGCTCTCGTGAGGGTATCCTGCAGGCAAAGCTAGAGATCCTGGAGGGCATGGAAACAGGTGGAAAACTGGTGCTGAACGGCGATGATCCGCTGCTGTGGAAACAGAACGAAAAGTTGGAAAATGTTGCGTACTTTGGTAATGATAATGACAAATGCAGTGTTTTTGCTTACGATATTTCCCAAAACTGTGGACAAATCAAAATGACTGTTCAGACACAAAACAGCCATTTTGATGTCACACTGCCACTGGAGGGCAAGCACTATGTTTCCGATGCGCTGGCAGCCATCAGCGTGGGTTTGACCCTGGGGGTTGCCCCTGCGGATATCGCCCAAAGACTGGGTCGTTTTCAAAACATGGAAGGACGGCAGGAGATTTATTCTGCGGGTGGATATACCATTATCAAAGATTGTTACAATGCCGGACCGGAATCTATGGCGGCGGCATTGGAGGTGCTGCATAATCGGAGAGGCCGCCGCATCGCAGTTCTTGGCGATATGCTGGAACTGGGCGTTTGCGCACCGGCAGAGCATTATAAGCTGGGCAGAATAGCCGCAGAAAAGGCGGATATGGTATTTGCCTACGGCGCCAACAGCCAGCGGGTGCTCAGCGGCGCACTGACCGGTGGCATGACGGAAAATCAGGCAAGCGCTTATGAAGACAGAGAGAAACTGGTATCTGCGCTGAAACAGCAGGCGCGTCCCGGCGATACGCTGCTGTTCAAGGGCAGCAGAGGTATGCGCATGGAGCTGGCGCTGGAGCAGTTTTTGCAGACGCAGCAGTAATTCGGAGGAAAGACCATGACAAGAATTTTGATAACCGTGATCGCAGGCGCAGCGCTTAGCGGCGCCATCGGCTGGTTTTTGCTGCCCGTTTTGCGGGCGCTGAAAGCAGGACAGTCTATCCGTGAGGTAGGTCCTACCTGGCATAATTACAAAGCCGGCACACCGATGATGGGCGGATTGATGTTCATTTTTGCAGCTATTCTTTGCTTGGTTGGCAATCTGTTTACCATGCGCGATTACACCGTGCTGTATGTGCTGGCGCTTGCCTTATGCTTTGGCTTGGTTGGCTTTTTGGATGATTTTTTCAAGCTGAAGTTTAAGCGCAATCTGGGTCTGACATCATTGCAGAAAGCCATGCTGCAAATGGCGGTGTCGGCGCTGTATCTGTATCTGCTGTACAAGCAGGGTGTGCTGAGCTGCGATCTGTATATTCCCTTTGTGAATGTGACGTTGTCAGTGCATCCGCTGGTGTATATATTCTTTGCTATGTTTGTTATGGTGGGCTGTGTAAATGCCGTCAATCTCACCGACGGTGTGGACGGTCTTTGCGGCAGCGTCACCGTTCCGGTGATGGTGTTCTTTACCGTTACCGCATTGGCGCAGGGTAAGCTGGACTTGGCGCTGCTGCCTGCATCATTGGCTGGCGGCCTGATTGCGTATCTGTTTTATAACTGGCACCCGGCAAAAGTATTCATGGGCGATACCGGCTCGCTGTTTTTGGGCGGAATCGTCTGCGCATTGGCATTTGCGCTGGATATGCCCCTGGTGCTGATTCTTGTGGGTCTTGTGTATATTGTGGAAACGCTTTCTGTGATTTTGCAGGTAGCGTACTTCAAGCTGACCCACGGAAAGCGCATCTTTAAGATGGCACCGATCCACCACCACTTTGAGATGTGCGGTTGGAATGAGGAAAAGATCGTGACTGTGTTTGCTGGTGTCAGTGTGGTAATGTGCATTGTTGCCTGGTTGGGTGTTCGTGGCATGATCGGTTAAGGAAGGAGCTTCTTATGGGTGGGCAGAGGATTCTGCGCACCAAAGAGAACCGCCATTCGGTGTCAGACCGGATGGGTGTAGATGTACCGTTTTTAGTATTATTGCTGTTATTGCTGGCGGTTGGACTGATTATGCTCTATTCCGCCAGCTATGCCCAAAGCGAATATGATACCGGCTATACAGTTTCCACCCGATACCTGCAAAAGCAAGGCGCTTGCGCAGTGATCGGGTTGGCTGCTATGATATTATTAAGCCGCATTCCACCGGATTTCTGGCTACGAACTGCCTGGCCGCTATACGGCATCAGTATTGCGCTTTTGCTGTCTGTGCTGGTGTTCGGTCAGTCTGTCAACGGCGCAAAACGCTAAATCAATATTGCCGGTCTGCAATTTCAGCCGTCGGAAGTGGCGAAATTCACCTTGATCGTTCTGTTTGCCAGATTGACCAAAGGTTTTGGGTCATCTGCCAAAGAATTTCGTTACGGTGTCCTTGGCTTCGGTGCGGCGCTTTTGGGTATTCTGATCCCTTTGGCGCTGGAAAAGCATTTGTCTGCCATTATGCTTATGGGGCTGGTGGCGGTGGTGATGATGTTCGTTGCCGGCACGAATCCAAAGTGGCTTTTGGCAGGTGCCGGTGCTGCGGCGGTGTTTGTGGTGATTTATATCAGTCTGATGGGGTATGCCGGTGACCGTGTTACCGCATGGCTGCGGCCGGAGGAGGATCCGTCCGATACCGGTTATCAGATCCTGCAATCGCTGTATGCCATTGGTTCAGGCGGACTGTTTGGACTTGGATTTGGTAAGAGCCGGCAGAAGTATTTGTATCTGCCGTTTCAATATAACGATTATATTTTTGCGATTATTTGCGAGGAATTGGGATTGGTGGGCGCATTGCTGATCGTTGCGCTGTTTGCCATGCTGATTCTCAGAGGTTATTGGATCGCTTTGCGGGCGCCGGATCGGTTTTCTACGGTGCTGGCTACCGGTCTTGTAACGCTGATCGCAGTGCAGACTGTGTTAAATCTTGGTGTGGTGACCAATCTTTTGCCATCTACCGGCATTGCGCTGCCTTTCTTTTCCTACGGCGGCACGGCTTTGGCTGTGAATCTGGGGGAGATGGGGATCGTTTTAAGCGTGTCCCGATATAGAAATCAAGCCACACGACAGGAGGTTTTACAATGAATGTGATTTTTACCTGCGGCGGTACCGGCGGACATATCAATCCTGCCATCGCCGTGGCAAATATATGGAAAGAGCGTCATCCGGACAGTAAGATCCTCTTTATCGGCGCAAAAGACCGGATGGAAGAGGAGCTGGTGCCGAAAGCTGGCTTTGAGCTGTTTACGATCCCGGCTTCCGGCATGTCCCGCGGAAAGAACCTGGCGGCGCTGAAGTATAACCTGCGTGCGATCAGTTATGTGTTTGAAGCTGTGAGAAGCTGTAAAAAAGTGATTCGTGAGTTTCAGGCTGACGTGGTGGTGGGTACCGGCGGATATGCCAGCTTTCCGGCATTGATGGCTGCCAGTATGCTGGGTGTTCCCACTTGCGTGCATGAAGCCAATGCCATGCCCGGTCTGACTACCCGGATGATTGCCGGCAGAGCAGACAGAGTGCTGACCTGCTTCCCGGAGAGCGCAAAGTATTACCGTCATCCGGAAAAGGTAAAGGTTGTGGGTATGCCTGTGCGCCGTGAATTTATATTTACCAAGAAAGCCGATGCCCGAAAGGAGCTGGGACTGGATGAACGTCCGCTGATCGTCACGGCATTTGGCAGTCAGGGCGCAAAGGCGATGAATGAAGTTGCCGCCGAACTGTTCCGTTTGGAAAAAGAGGCGAATTTCCCGTTCCAGCATATCCATGCCATGGGCAGCTATGCCACCGAATGGATGCCGGAGCTTGTGAAGGAAAAAGGTGTGGATCTGGCAGAGGACAACGGCATTGCCATGCAGGTGTATATCTACAATATGCCCACAGTCATGGCGGCGGCGGATGTGGTCATTAGCCGTGCCGGCGCATCCAGTTGCAATGAGATCGCCGCTTCCGGAACACCTTGTATTCTGATCCCGTCGCCCAATGTGACGGATAATCACCAAGAGAAAAATGCCCGTGCGCTGTCCGATAGCGGCGCAGCGATCCTGATGCTGGAAAAAGACTGCACAGCGCAGGCGTTGATGGAGGCGATTGGATCGCTTCTGACCGATAAAGAGCGTGCGGCGGATATGGAAAAAGCGCTGCATAAGCTGTGCGTGTTGGACTCTGCAGAGCGTCTGTGCGATATTATTGCAGAACTCGGCGCAGCAAAATAAAGGAGTACGCTTATGGATACCAAAGAAAAAAAGCAGCCTGCGGGCAACCGTCCCAAAGCTGCCCGCAGCAAGACCGCTACAAGACCGGCTGCTGTGAAAAAAGTGAATAGTTCCCGGGCGGCTGTGGTTGCCAAATCCCGTGCCCGCCGTGCCGCACCTCCCAAGAAACCCTCTCCGGAGGTGGTCTATACACAACCCGATCCCTTTAACAGAAGCCGCTTCGTGCTGCATCTGGTTACGGTGGTGGCGGTGGTGCTGGCGCTGCTGTTTGGCATGTCCATATTCTTTAAGGTCGAGCATGTAACCGTTGCCGGCAATGTGAAGTACACCGAGTGGGATATCCGTGAAGCTTCCGGCATACAGAACGGCGAGAATCTGCTGACCATCAGCGAAGCGAAACTCAGCGGCAATATTCGCTCCAAGCTTCCTTATGTGGAGAAAGTGCGTATTGGAATAAAACTTCCGGATACGGTCAAAATTGAGATAAAGGAACTGGACGTGGTTTATGCGGCAGAGGCCAGCGATGGCACTTGGTGGCTCATTCGCGCCGATGGCGGTGTGGTGGAAAAGGTAAGCGCCGCAGATGCCGCGCTGCATACCACGATTATCGGTATCACCCTGGAAAACCCGGTGGTAGGGGAGAAGGCGGTTGCCTACCAGAGACCGGCTGAAACGCTGGAAAGCGGTGAGACCGTTCCTGTGACCGTGCTTGCCAGCCAGCAACTGGATGCGGTGATCTCTATTTTGCAGTTTTTGGAGGGCAATCGCATTATCGGTGACATCGCCAGTCTGGATGTAAGCGATCTGGCAAACATTCAAATGTGGTACGGTGAGCGATATCAGATCTTGCTGGGCGATACCACCCAGCTTTCCTATAAAGTCAGCCTTGTGAAAACGGCTATCGACTCCATGGAAAGCTATGACAGCGGTATTTTGGATGCCAGTTTGACCATCCAGCCTGACCCGGAAAAGGAATATCACGTCATCTATACCCCCTTTAACAATTAATTCCCCACTTTTTTGCAAAAAAGTTTGCCGAAATATAATAATTTCTATTGACCTAATGGCATTTTCACTGTAGAATATATGAGTAACAATATAAATTAGCAGAATTGTGTCTGAACAATTACTGCAAGGATACATAGGAGGAGAGCTTATGTCTGAAAAGTTCCAGGAGCGCGTAGTTAAAATTAAGGTAATTGGTGTCGGCGGCGCCGGCAATAACGTCATCAACCGTATGATCGAGGCTGGCGTGCAGGGTGTTGAATTTGTTGTTGTAAACACCGATAAGCAGGATCTGAACAAGTCCAACTGCCCCAACAAGCTGCAGATCGGCGAGAAGCTGACCAACGGTATGGGCGCGGGTTCCAAACCCGAGATCGGTCAGAAGTCCGCTGAGGAGTCCAGAGCTGCTATTGCAAAGCTGCTGGAGAATACAGACATGGTCTTTATCACCGCTGGTATGGGCGGCGGTACCGGTACCGGCGCAGCGCCCATCGTTGCAGACCTGGCTCGTGAGGCCGGTGTGCTGACTGTTGGTGTTGTGACCAAGCCCTTCAAGTTCGAAGGTGCCAACCGTATGCGTCAGGCTGAGGCCGGTATCAACGAGCTGTCCGGCAAGGTCGACTCCCTGATCATCATCCCCAACGATCGGCTGAAGTATGTCACCGATCAGAAGATCACCTTTGCCAACGCTTTCGGCATCGCTGATGATGTGCTGAAGCAGGCTGTTACCTCCATTTCCGAGCTGGTTGGCTTCTCCAAGAATGTCATCATCAACCTGGACTTCGCTGACGTTTCTGCCGTCATGAAGGATGCCGGCCGTGCCCACATGGGCGTTGGCACTGCTTCCGGCCGTGAGAAGGCTGAGCAGGCTGCCATGGCCGCTGTTTCCAGCCCCCTGCTGGAGACCTCCAAAGTCGGATCGTAGCCATGTCGTTCTGTGTGCCAAGGA
>JAZSQH010000066.1:0-39023 GCA_045537865.1 Faecousia sp.
TCTGGGTGTCGGTGCAAAGATGTTCTCCTGTTGCGGTGCCCGGCGAATGTCCTTGGCGCTGGTGCGCCTTCGTCCTTCGCCGACCGCGGCCACTCGCTCAAGTCGCTTGGCTCCGCCACCGGCGGCGCTCCCATCGCTCCCCATCGCCGGC
Organism: Faecousia sp.; assembly: GCA_045537865.1. GTDB lineage: Bacteria > Bacillota > Clostridia > Oscillospirales > Oscillospiraceae > Faecousia. The sequence continues at coordinate 152 of JAZSQH010000066.1, forward strand.
AACCGGACGGCGGACGAACTGAATCTATTAGGTGCGACCCTGACCCAATTGGGCGATACGCTGATTACCATTGCTACACAAAGAAGCATTTGCGAAAATAAAGTAAAATAAGCCTGATCGGACTTATCTTGACGGTAAAATGCTGATGTGATATATTGGTTTTACGAATGAAGTGAAGTAGGTACGATATGCGGAATTTAACGGAATTAAAACCTCATATACGGCAGGTGTGGCAACTTAGTCTGCCGGCGATCCTGACCCAGATCACAACTATCGTGATGCAGTATATAGACTCTGCCATGGTGGGCGCATTGGGCGCAAATGCCTCTGCTGCCATCGGCTTAGTAGCTTCCAGCACTTGGCTGATGAACGGCATTACCCATTCGGTGTCTGCCGGTTTTGCGGTGCAGGTGGCGCATCATATCGGCGCAGAGGAGGATGCCAGCGCCAGAAATGTGGTGCGGCACGGATTGGTCAGCGCGTTGGCACTGTCCGGTTTTCTGTGTTTGTTTGGTGCGATCGTCAGTGGCTTTCTCCCGGTTTGGCTGGGAGGTGAGACCGCCATACAAGCGGATGCGGCGGCATATTTCTTGGTGTTCGCCCTGATGCTGCCCTTTTCCCAGGTCAACCACTTGTGCGCATCTTATTTGCAGTGCTGCGGCGATATGATCACCCCCAGTATTCTTAACTCCGCCATGTGCGTGCTGGATGTAATTTTTAATGCGATCTTTATTCCAAAATATGGCGTTCTGGGCGCTGGCATCGGCACGGCGCTGGCCTGCGTTGTGATCAGTTTGGTGATGGCATGGCGCTGCTGTATCAGCAACCGTCGGCTTTCTCTCCGCCGCCGGGAGCGTGGCACTTTTAACAGCGAGATTTTGAAAAAGGCATTCCGCATCGGTGCGCCCCTTGCTGTCCAGGAGATTGCCATGTGCGGCGCTATGGTAGTATCTACGGCAATCATTGCGCCGTTGGGGTCTGTTGCTATCGCTGCCCATTCCTTTGCCATTACCGCTGAAAGTTTGTGCTATATGCCCGGCTACGGCGTTGGCTCTGCGGCGACTACGGTGGTTGGCAGAAGCGTGGGAGCAGGGAACATGCTGCTGGCGAAACGCTACGGCAATATCTGTACCGCCATGGGCGGCATTCTGATGGGCGCAACCGGTCTTATAATGGCAGAGGCTTGTCCTTGGGTGTTTATGCTGCTGACCCCGGTGCAGGAGGTCAGAGAGTTGGCTGCGCAGGTGCTGCGGATAGGCTTAGTCGCAGAACCGTTGTTTGGCATTTCCATTGTGGCTGCCGGCGCGCTCCGGGGAACGGGCGACACCTTTGTTCCCAGCATGATGAACCTGGCGAGCATTTGGGTGGTGCGTGTAGGTTTGGCGCTGGTGCTGGTGAAGCTGTTGGGATTGCACGGCATGTGGATCGCCATGGCGGCGGAGCTGTGTGTCCGTGGTATTCTCATGCTCTACCGGCAAAATACTTCCCGGTATTATCATACAAATACAGTATCTGAAAAACCTATTTGAAATTAGCATAACCTATGCTATACTGATAATGTAGATATATTATTAAATAAGAAAGGTAGGATCGATATGTTGAAATACGAGATTGAAGGCGGCAGCTTGCCGGTAGTTATTTGCTACCCTGAGGCAGGGCAGACAATTTGCACCCAGAGCGGCGCTATGAGCTGGATGACTCCCAACATGCACATGGAAACCAACAGCGGCGGCGGAATCAAGAAAATGCTGGGCAGATTGCTTTCCGGCGATTCTATTTTTATGAATGAATATACCCCCCAAGCTGGCAGTGGCATGATCGCATTTGCAGCTTCTTTTCCCGGTTCGATCATTCCGTTTGAGGTTACCCCCGGCAACGGCCTCATCGTACAGAAAAGCGGCTTCCTTGCTATGGAAAAGGGTCTTGAGCTGTCCATGTATTTCCAGAAGTCCTTGGGCGCCGGTTTCTTTGGTGGTGAAGGCTTTATTCTGCAGAAAATCACCGGCGAAGGCATGGTCTTTGTGGAGATCGACGGTTACTGTAAGGAGTACACCTTGGAAGCCGGTCAGAGCTTGATCGTAGATACCGGTTATCTGGCGGCTATGAGCGAAACCTGCCAGATGGACATTCAGTCCGTCCGTGGTATTAAGAACGCATTGTTCGGCGGCGAGGGTATTTTTCACACCCGTATTACCGGCCCGGGCAAGGTTTATATCCAGTCCATGCCCATCATCAATACGGCACAGCGACTGATCCCGTATCTGCCCAAGTCCTCCTCGTCCAGCAATTCCGACGGCATCAACATCAGTTTCGGCAGAGACTAATACATAATAAAAACCGACCAAGGGAAATCCCTTGGTCGGCTTTGTTTTATACTTCGCGATCCAGTGTAAAGGAATACTTGTCAGTGCGGTAGTAGCCGGTCTTGCGTTCAATCGCCCGTTGATCCCGGTCAAGGATCACAGAATCCAGAACCAGCACCGCATCGCCTTCCGTCAGACCCAACTGCTTGGCAATATCCGCCGAGGCGTTCATAGCGCTGACCTGCTGACGGATCTTGCCGATCTGAATACCGATTTTGTCATAAAGATCAAAGGTGGAGAAGGGGGTGCCACACTTTTCCAACTCCAGTGCTGCCTGATACATCTGCTCGCCGTAGGGGTAGCGGATCAGAGAGTGATATACTACCACCGGCTCATCCATGGAGTAGCCGGTCAAGTGCAGGCGGCTGATTCGGCGCCAGTCAAAGCCTAACATTAACCGGTTGGTATCGCTGATGGTTTCTTCTGTGTACCGTTCGATTTTGGTATAGCCGGAATAACCCTTCATGGCTAAGGTTTCGCCGAATGTATGAATCTTCTGCAGGGTGGAATCCAGCTTATTTGCTTTAACGAATGTGCCTTTTCCGTGTACGGAGTTGGTCAGTCCGATAGATTCCAGCAGGTCTAATGCCTGTCGTATGGTAATACGACTGACCCCGAACTCATCACATAATTCCTTTTCAGAGGGAAGCTTGCTGCCCTTTGGGTATTCCAGCGTACGGATACGCTCTTCCAAGCGTTCCTTTACTTGCTGGTATAAAGGCTTTTCGGAGTTGTGAACTAACATAAAATATAACCTTTCAAAAATAGCGTACATTTTCTGTGATTATATCACGCAAAACACAATAAAACAAGCGCATAAAAGGCATGGGATTTAATTTAATTTTTGCGGTTTGCTAACAGACCAATTGCAATGATTATGCAGCTTGCCATTATGCCGGCAAACAACGGATCAAAGGGCAGAACATCCCATAGCCCAAATAGCAGCACGACCAAGGGACCTGTAATGATTGCTGCAAACACAAAACGCTTGTCCACCTTGCCGGGCAGCCAAAATGCGCAGCAAAGCGGCAGGAAGATAGTAGCGCCCCGTAATCCCATAGAGAGGAATGCGAAAGAGAGGATCATATCGCCCAGTGAACCCATAGATAGCACGACTGCCAACGCCAGGGTCAGTATGATCAGTACCTTTTCGTATAGACCGTTATCCCTTTCTTTTTTAAGGGAGGGCAGGAAAGTGGGGAGAATATCCTTCTTCAAAACGGTTGCCACACCCAGTGCAAGACCTGCGCCGGTGCCTACCACTGCAATGAACAGTGCGCCCAACACCAAACCGCCGACCAAAGGCGGCATATACTGTGTGACAAAGCTGGTCAGTGCGGTTTTGGGTACGATTGCCGGATGTACGGCTCGCATATACAGACCGATCAAAATACCGCCGATACCAACCGGGGGGATCAGCGCAGCGCCAAGCAGTGCACCTTTTCGTGCCTCAGATGTATTCTTTGCCATGAAAATGGCCTGTGCGTAAGTCTGGGTAGTTAGTACACCTAAAATCAGTGACAAACAGGCACCCAGATCTGTTCCTGCGCCCCTGGCAAATAAACTGTAGAAATTTACTTGTTGGGGATTTTCAATGCCATCAACCAGCGTAAAGAAGCCGCCAAGTCCACCGCAGAGAAATACTACGATCACACCACCGGCCAACATTGCGACATACAGAAGCACCATTTTCAGTGCGCCTACGACGCCGCTGCCTTTTGTGCCGCCAAAGATGATATACAATACCATAAAAACTGCGCTGATCAGAAGTGCGAAAGGCAGGGAGAGGCTCGGCAGAATTACGGCAATAATGGCGGTGGCGGCGATAAGCTGGGAGATGATATTAATAAAGCTGCCCATAGAGGACAAAATGGAAGCAGCCATTCCGCAACTTGGTCCGAATTCCTGCCGGACGATGGCGGTGAGTGTACTGCAATTACTGTTACGCAGGAGTTTTACATAGACGAGGCCTAAAATTAAGCAGGCGATGCCGCTGCCGAGTGTAAACCACCAGGCACTCATGCCGTAGTGGTATGCAAGCTGCGCAGTGCCTACGGTTGATGAGCCGCCTACTAAGGTGCCCATAATTGCGCCTGCTACGATCCAGGAATTTGCATCCGCGCTCTTCTTAGAGAACTTTGCGGAATAGATACTTAATGCAACAATGGCGATCAGCGAGATGCTGATACCGATGATGTGTGCAAACTCCAAGTTTACCACTCCTCCTTACAATTAAAATATGGGCAGCAGCAAAGCTGCTGCCCATAAAAGAATATCATTCTTATACGGGAATTTCAATATCGTACAGAGGCGGATATTGCTGGCAACCGAAGATGTCGCCTTCGCCGAAAGAACCGGAGGGCTTGATGCGGTTGATGGTGAATTTGATAGCCAGAGCGGGATCGAATTCTACGAAGTCGGCTATACGACTCTCGGGGATGTTAAACAGCTCACACACGGTTTTCTTAGTCAGTGCGCCGGAATTCTTGACCAGCTCGTAATTTTCCTTCTCACGGAAAATGATATCAAATGTAATACGGTCAGTGCCCGCATTCTTGCTGCGGATGGTCTTTGCCAAATCCACTAATTTCTTAGTTGCCATATCATTACTCTCCAATCTCAATCATAGTGATGGGGAACAGCTCCAGGGGATCGTCCACCTCGACAGTGTGGTCCATGGTCCATGTGTAGGCGGGGGACATCTCGATCACCTCGTCCATAACGAAGGCAGCAGTACCAGCGGTACCCTTAACCTCAGGCAAGCGTGCGTAGAAGATCTGACGTGTACCCACCAGAGCAACTTCTTCTGCAACTTCCTTGGTCTTCGCTACGCCTTCCACTACGACCAACAGCTCATGAGACTTGGTTTCCTTGATGGGCTCCAAATCTCCCATAACACCGTTCTTACCGAATACACGGTAGCTCAGTTCATACCAGTCATCGGGACGACGCTCCTTGACCTGGGACTTTGCCCACTCCAGCACCTTATCGATGTTCTGGATGGTGTAGGGGTCACGGATACCGGCCATGCCCATGTAGCGGTAGCCCACAAAACCGGAACCTTCCAGCTTGACCTTGATACGGCCGTCGATGGGAACGAATTCAGCGCCGGTGATGCGGCAAGTCTTTTCGTCGTACTGCTCGTAAACGCAGTTACTCATATCCATCATGCCGCCTGCCACGAACTCATAGTAGGGGTTGGTGCGCTCGTACATAGCGTGACCTGCCACAGATGCGGGGGTGCATCTCTGGAAAGGAGCCATAGCAGTGACCTTCACATCATCCTTGGTAACAGTGCCGATAACACTTTCCTTTGCGCCGTAAGGCTCGCAGCAGAAGGAAGCACACTCCAGCACCTTGCCGGTGTAGTAAGCTACATTTTCGGGCATGCCCTCATAAATTGCGGGAGCAGCAAACACGCAAGCGTCGGAGGTACGGCCGCCAATGATAACATCAGCGCCCATTTCCAGTGCCTTAATAAAGGGATGTACACCGGCAACGGCAACGATACGCTCGGTCTTATCCAGCTCCTCGATGGTCAACTCGGAACGACCGTCAAGGCCCTCGATATGTTCACCGTTGTTCATCTTGTTGCGAAGATACTCTTTGTCAACCTCAGAGTAGAAGTAGGCCAGCTTAAAGGGAGGCAGGTTGTGCTTCTTAGCCATGTCCTTGATAAAGCCAACATACATATCCACGCGGCTGTTGGTACCGGTGTCACCGGCAGAACCGATGATCATGGGTACGCCCTGCTCACGAGACTTCAACAGCATCAGTTCCAGGTCATGGTACTGATGTGCAGGGTGGCTGGCGCACTTGTCAGCGCCCAGAGGCATGGACCGATATCGTCACTACCACTATCGCAGCAGTAGTAATCGGGTTTTGTTGCTGCACCGATGTAAAAGCTCTCTTCCTTGGTGGGTGCAAAACCAAGGTGTCCGTTGGGGGATATAATTCTGAGTGTATCCTTTGCCATAATACAGGTCTCCTTGTTTAGAACTTGATATAACAAGTTATATCATATGCATTATAGCGCGATTATTCTGTCATGTCAATACCTTTTTGAAAAAACAAGCCGTCAGCGGACGGCTTGTTTATACATTATTCTTCGTTGAAAATAATTTTCAGCACTCTGCGCAGGTTCAGAGAGTAGATCTTAGCAATATCCTCGTCGGTATAACCGCGCTTAACCAGACAGCGTGTCACATTGTACAGGCCGTCGATCCGATCAAAACCCTTGGGTTTTGCACGCTTGCCGATGTAGGCGCTGGGGCTCATAGCGCGAATAGCCTCAATTTGTGCGTTGGCATCTGCCAAACCGGTAATGGTACCGGAGAAGTCTGTACCCAAAGATACATTATCAATGCCTACCAGTTCAACATAGTGATCGATGAGATCAACATAGTCCTCTACAGTGGTCTCCTCCGCCAGCTTGTTGACCATATTTCCAATCATATGCTTAGGACCAACCAAGCCGCCCTTGGAAACGCAGAACTTGATCAGTTCGTCGGACTTGTTCCGGGGCGTGGGTGCCAGGCAGATGGGGTTGGCGTGGGTGAAAATACACGGCTTGTCAGACACATCAATGGCTTCCCAGCTGGTTTGGTTGCCGCAGTGGGACAGATCAATGCACATACCCAGCTGATTCATCTTCTTAACAACCTTGACACCAAAGTCGCTCAGACCGGTGTCGCGACTTTCGCCGCCGCCGCTGCCGATAAAATTGCGGATATTATATGTCAGCATAATGAATCGGACACCCATCTTGTGGAACAGGGTGAGATAGTCAAGGTTATCTTCAATAGGACTGCCGTTCTGGAAACCGAAGAAAATAGCAATTTTGCCCTTCTTCCAGATTTCTTCCATACTGTTAATGCCGGTGGCAAGCTCCACCAGGTCACTGTTTTCTTCCAGAATACGATACCAGCGACCGATATTGCGGCATGCAGTTTCAAAGTTATCTTCCAGATTCTGCTTATGCAGCAGGGTAGTAAAAGCCACCGTGTAATGCACAGCATTGATACCGGTTTCTTTCAAAAGCTGGATGTATTCTCTATCCATATAGTGGGTAGCCAGACCGTCAAAAATATCGATCTCTTTGTGAATGCGCTGTACCCGAGCTTCGTCTACCGGGGACAGTTTAACAAAATCTTCCATACGAAACCTCCGACTAACATGTATTAATATATTATAACAAGTTGTGCGCCCAATATAACATAATAGCCGGCGAAAGTCAACTGTTGCACTATAAATAAAAGGCTTGGTGTCATATAACACCAAGCCTTTATGTGATTATTCGCCGACTTTGACACGCCAGCCCATGGTGTCGGGCAGGATGCCGGTCTGGATACCGGTGATGGTCTGGTACAGCTTCATGCTCAGTTCTCCGGTGCTGCCGTCGCCGATGGTCATGACATCGTCTTTGTAACGCAGCTTACCAACGGGAGAGATAACGGCAGCGGTGCCGGTGCCGAAGCACTCCTCCAGTGTGCCGTCCTTTTGTGCCTGCAGCAGCTCGTCAGCGGAGATCTTACGCTCCTCCACTTCATAGCCCCAAGCCTTACACAACTGAATGGTGGAATCACGGGTGATACCGGGGAGAATAGAACCGCTGAGGGCGGGGGTAACTACCTTGCCGGCAATCTTGAAGAAGATGTTCATAGCGCCCACTTCTTCAATGTACTTGCGCTCCACGCCGTCCAGCCACAGAACCTGAGAATAACCGGCATCATGTGCCTTCTGCTGGGCGATCAGGCTGGCTGCGTAGTTGCCGCCGGTCTTGGCAAAGCCAATACCGCCACGGACTGCACGGACAAACTCATCCTCGATCCAAATACCCACGGGTGCCAGACCACTTTCATAGTATGCGCCACTGGGGGAGAGGATCACCATAAACAGATAGGTCTTGGAGGGTGCAACACCCAGGAACTCATCGGTAGCGATGATAAAGGGGCGGATGTACAGAGAAGTGCCGGGATCGGTGGGGATCCAGTCACGATCCACATCTACCACAGCGCTGACTGCCTGTACAAAATCCTCCACAGGCAGCTGAGGGATCACAAGACGGTCGTTGGTGTTGTTGGTACGCTTGCCGTTCATATCGGGACGGAACAGATACACTTCACCCTTGTCGTTCTTGTATGCCTTCAGACCTTCGAACATTTCCTGACCGTAGTGGTAGACCATTGCGGCAGGAGAGAGGGAAATGTTGTGGAATGGCTCGATCCGGGGATCGTGCCAGCCCTTGCCCTCGGTGTAGTTCATAATGAACATGTGGTCGGTAAAGATCTTACCGAAACCCAGCTTCTGACCAGCTTCCGGCTTTGCCTTCGGCTGGGTTGTCTTTGTAATTTTAATGTCCAGCATTTTCATGCGCTCCTTTGATTAGAAATCGTAGCCGGCTTGCAGCGCCTGGCAGTTTGCCTCGATCAGGTTTGCTTTCTTGGCAGGAATGAAAGATTCCAGCGCTTCCTTGCTGCCGTCAATGGACAGACCGTCGCACTCCTTCAACACCTTGCCGATGAGCACCATGTTTGCCAAGGATGCAAAATCAGCGTCCTTTGCGATCTGGGTGGCAGGTACATAGTGTACGGTAACATCGGTGCGCTCAACCTTTTCGTTGATCAGTGTGGAGTCCACAAAAATCTGACCGCCGGGCGCAACGGTATTAACAAACTTGATAAGAGAGGGCAGATTCATAGCGATCAGCACATCCGGGGTGGTGATAATGGGACTACCCACGGGGGTGTCGGAAAGAATCACATTACAGTTGGCAGTGCCGCCACGCATTTCCGGGCCGTAAGAGGGCAGCCAGGAAACCTGCTGATCCTCCATCAGACCTTTATATGCCAAAAACTTGCCGGAGAAAAGCACGCCTTGACCGCCGAAACCGGCGATGAGGATCTGTGTAGTTTTCATATCACTTCTCCTCCTTTGCTGCGGAACGATCCTTGTAAACGCCGATGGGGTAGTAAGGCAGCATATCGCTTTCCACCCACTCCAGTGCCTGCTGGGGAGTCATGCCCCAGTTGGTGGGACAAGCGGAAACCACTTCTACCAGAGAGAAGCCCTTGCCCTCGATCTGGTTCTGGAAAGCCTTCTTGATCGCCTTCTTGGCGGCATTTACATTCTTGACGTTGTTCACTGCCACACGGGCGATGTACTCAGGACCCTCCAGGGTGGACAGCATCTCGCTGACCTTAATGGGCCAGCCGCAGTGCTTGACGTCACGGCCGTAGGGAGAAGTCTGGGTTACCTGACCGGGCAGGGAAGTGGGAGCCATCTGACCGCCGGTCATGCCATAAATAGCATTGTTGACGAAAATGATGGTAATGTTTTCGTTTCTTGCGGCGCTGTGTACGGTCTCAGCCATGCCGATGGATGCCAGGTCGCCGTCACCCTGATAGGTAAAGACAATGTTATCCGGGCGGCAACGCTTGATACCGGTAGCCACAGCAGGTGCTCTGCCGTGGGCAGCTTCGATCATGTCGCAAGCAAAGTAATCGTATGCCATAACGGAGCAGCCAACGGGCGCGACACCGATGGTCTTACCCTCAATGCCCAGCTCGTCCAGTGCTTCTGCTACCAGACGGTGGATAATGCCGTGGGGGCAGCCGGGGCAGTAATGCAGAGGCGCATTTGTCAAAGACTTGGGTTTTTCAAATACAACTGCCATGATCAGCACGCTCCTTTCTGTGCATTGCGGATCGCTTCCAGCACCTCGTCGGGGCTGGGAATCATACCGCCGCAGCGGTTGCAAAGGGTGACAGGCTTCTTACAACCGGTTGCCAGACGAACGTCCTCGATCATCTGACCCATATTCAGCTCCACGCTGATAAAGGACTTGACCTTATCGGCGGCAGCAGCCAAAGGCTTGGTGGGGAAGGGCCACAGAGTAATGGGACGGATCAGACCCACCTTGATACCCTCGTTCCGGGCAGCCACCACAGCGTTCTTTGCCACACGAGCAGCAATACCGAATGCCACGACGCAGTACTCTGCGTCCTCCATCATGTACTCCTCCCACATGGGCTCGTTTTCCTCAACCAGCTTATAACGCTCGTAACGCTCGAAGTTCTTAGCTTCCAGCTCATCGGGCTGCAGGTACAGAGAGTTGACGATGTTGTGCTTACGCTTGCCGTTGGTGCCGGTGAGCGCCCAGGGTTTTTCGTATGTTTCGATCTCGGCATCCTCAAAGGAGATAGGCTCCATCATCTGGCCGATGGTGCCGTCTGCCAGGATCATAGCGGTCATATTATACTTATCTGCCAGGTTGAAGCCCTTGATGGTCAGGCTTGCCATTTCCTGCACGGAAGCAGGTGCCAGCACGATCATGCGATAGTCGCCGTGACCGCCGCCCTTGGTGGCCTGGAAGTAGTCGGACTGGGAAGGCTGAATGCCGCCCAAGCCGGGGCCGCCACGCTGAACATTGACTACGAATGCAGGAATGTCAGAGCCGGCGATATAGCTCAAGCCTTCAGTCTTCAGAGAAATTCCGGGGCTGGAGGAGGAGGTCATAACACGCATGCCGGTAGCGGCAGCGCCGTAGACCATGTTGATAGAGGCGACTTCACTTTCCGCCTGCAGGAATACACCGCCAATCTTGGGCATTTTCTTTGCCATATAAGCAGCGATCTCTGTCTGTGGTGTGATAGGATAACCGAAGTAGTGGCGGCAACCGGCGCGGATCGCAGCTTCTGCGATGGCTTCGTTGCCCTTCATCAAAATTTTCTCTGCCATGTTCCTAGCCTCCTTACTTCTCTACAGTGATGATGCAGTCGGGGCACATGGTAGCGCAGAATGCGCAGCCGATGCACTTTTCCTCTGCTGCCATCACGGCAGGGGAATAGCCTTTTTCGTTGATCTTGTCAGTGGCGATGGTCAGACAGCCCTTGGGACAGGCGTTCACACACAGACCGCAGCCCTTGCAAAGATCGGTTTGGAATGTTAGTTTTGCCATTTGAATTCCTCCTCTTTCTAAAGTCCCAGTTGGGACGGTAGATCGAAATATTTTTCCTGCAGCTGCAGGGGGAAAACATTTGTGAGTGTTTCCACAAGTGTTTGGGAAACATCCTCTTTGGCGGTGTGCAGCCAAATGGGGAGACCGGACAGACGGCTCAGCTCCTGCACATAGGGCAGGGAAGAGAGCACCGTTTCCGGTGTTGTTTCGGAAGCTAGATTGGTGTTGTTCACAATGCAGGTAAAGGCAAGACCGCAGGCGGCCTCAATTTCCTGCATGACCTCCAACGCTTCTTTCGGCGTCCGGGTCAAAGGACGGCTGGCATTGGCAACAAATGCCATGCGGTAGTCGTTCTCCTCTTTTATGTACGGTACATAGCGACCCAAAGCGTATGCGCCCCGGTCGTCGCCGCCAATATCCATAACGGCATAGGTGGCTTTGTCCTGCACCAGTCGGTAGGCCTCCGCCGGCAGCGCCGGCAGGTCTACATTTGTATTGGCAAATTGGGGGGACACCAGTGTCACACCTGCGTTTTCCAGCACTTTTGCACTGTCTGCGGTGCGAAAGTAGGGGTTGACGATGTCCATATCTGCGATGCACACAGACTTGCCCTCTTTTGCCAGTTGCAGAGCATAGTTGACGGCAATATTGGTCTTGCCGCTGCCGTAATGCCCGGCAAACAGCGTCAAACGTTTATGATCCATAGCTTACAACTGCTTTCTAATGATCTTGCCGCTGGTGGTCTTAGGCAGGCTCTCCTTGAACTCCACGATACGGGGGTACTTATAGGGAGCGGTACGGCTCTTGACGTATTCCTGGATTTCTTTTTTCAGTGCGTCAGTGCCTTCCGTACCCTTGACCAGCACGATAGATGCCTTGACCACCTGACCACGGACTTCGTCGGGGGCAGCGGAAACACCGCACTCCAGCACATAAGGCAGTTCCATGATCACGTTTTCGATCTCGAAAGGTCCGATCCGGTAGCCGGAGGACTTGATTACGTCGTCAGCGCGACCCACATACCAATAGAAGCCGTCCTCGTCCTTCCAAGCCAAATCGCCGGTATGGTAGAAACCATCCCGCCAAGTCTCGGCGGTTACGTCCGGGCTTCCCTCGTAGGCAAAGCTCAAGCCGCAGGGCAGACCCTTGGAAATATCAATACAGATCTCGCCGGTTTCACCGGGGTCAACCGGGTTACCCTCGGAATCCAGCAGCTGCACATCGTACAGCGGCACCGGCTTACCCATAGAGCCAAGCTTATGCTCGCTCCCCATCAAATTGCCGATGCTCAACGTGCTTTCTGTCTGACCGAAGCCCTCCATAATGTCAAGACCCGTAGCCTTTTGGAACTGGCGGTAAACCTCGGGGTTCAGCGCCTCGCCGGCGGTGGATGCATGCTGGATGGTAGACAAGTCGAAACGGCTCAGATCCTGCTTTGCTAGCATACGGTACATGGTAGGCGGCGCGCAGAAGGTGGTAATGCCGTACTGGGCGAACTTGGGCAGGATGCTTTCTGCGTCAAAACGGTCGAAGTCATAGACAAACAGACCCGCCTCGCACAGCCACTGACCGTAGAGTTTTCCCCAAACGGACTTTGCCCAGCCGGTATCGGAGATGGTCAGGTGCAGACCGTCGGGACGGACACCGTGCCAATATTTTGCGGTAATGAAGTGACCCAAGGGGTACTTATAATTGTGGGCAGCCAGCTTGGGGTAGCCGGAAGTGCCGGATGTGAAGAACATCAGCATGGGGTCACTGCCGCAGGGGGCATCCTCTGCCCGTGCAAAGTGACTGCTGTACATGGTGTACTCTTCATCGAAGTTGTGCCAGCCTTCCCGGTTGCCGCCCACCAAAATCTTGTGCGCCAAGCCGGGGCACTGCTTTGCTGCTTCGTCTACTGCCTCTGCGGTATCGCCGTCAGCGGTGCAGAGGATAGCGCGGACATCTGCTGCCTGGAAACGGTAAGCAAAGTCCTTTGCCAAAAGCTGGTTTGTAGCGGGAATCGCCACGGCACCCAGCTTGTGCAGACCCAAAATGGCAAACCAGAACTGGTAATGCCGCTTCAGCACCAGCATGACACGGTCGCCACGCTGGATGCCCATCGCCTTAAAATAGTTGGCTGCACGGGCGGATTCCTTTTTGAAATCCTGGAATGTAAAGGTGCGCTCGGTGCCGTCGTTGGAAATGTGGAGCATAGCTCTGCGCTCCGGCTTTTTCCGACCCAGGGCATCGATCACATCAAAGGCAAAGTTAAACTTCTCCTGGTTTTTGAAAGCAATGGCAGTAAGCTTGCCCTGCTCGTCCTCGGTGGGAATGATAAAGTCGTGATAGACACGGCGCTGATCGTCCCCGACGCTTCTTTTGACTGCGGGTGTGACCACGGCGGCAGCCTGCTCGCCCTCACGGGCGGCGGAGTTGCTAAGTACGATAGCGTAGAACGCACAATCCTCACCGTCTACGGCGATCATGCCGTGGGGAGTGGAGGAGTCGTAGTAAATACAATCGCCGGGGTTCAGAATCTCACTGTTGCTGCCGATCTGGATCTTCATGCGACCCTTAATAACAATGTCGCACTCCTGACCCTGGTGGGTAGTCAGCTCGATATCCTCAGTTTCTGCGCCCTCACGGTAGGCAAGCTCCATGTACAGCGGCAGGGCAATACGGTTACGGAAATCCGCCGCCAGGTTGTAGCCGATCATGTGGTGCGCTTCTTCAATTCTCTGACCTTCACCCTTACGGGTCAGGGCATAGGAGCGCAGCTTTGCACTGCGGCCTTCCAGCAGGTCGGAAAAGTCCACGCCGAAGATCAGCACACAACGGTACATAAACGCAATGCTCATGTTTCGGCTACCGTTTTCGTACTGCAGATATTCCTCTACAGATACATCGGTACGCTTCGCCATTTCCTCTACGGAAAGACCGCTGATCTGCCGCAGTTCCCGGATACGTCCGGCAACTTCCTGAATCTTATAATCCATACCTGTCATCATCTGTTCCATGGTGTTTACCTCGTTTTCAGTCTATCTAAAAATAATACCATTTTTCGCAGTTTTTGTCAACAAGACTGAGGGGCAATTTACAGTTTATTACGCTGAATTTTACCGGAAATCGTCTTGGGCAATTCGGTACGGAATTCCACGATTCTGGGGTACTTGTAAGGTGCGGTGTGATTTTTCACATAGGTCTGAATTTCTTTCTTCAGTTCCTCTGTGCCTTCCGTGCCGGGAACCAGCACGATACAAGCCTTGACCACCTGACCGCGAACCTCGTCGGGAGCAGCGCAAACACCACATTCCAGAACATAGGGCAGCTCCATGATGGTGGACTCGATCTCGAAGGGTCCAATCCGGTAGCCGGAGGACTTGATCACATCGTCGGCACGGCCAACATACCAGTAGTAGCCATCTTCATCCCGCCATGCCACGTCGCCGGTATGATACATGCCGTCATGCCATACAGCGTCGGTTGCTTCCTGATTGCGATAGTAGCCAAGGAACACACCGCAGGTGGGCTGGGGATCGGTACGGATAACGATTTCGCCGTTGATACCGTCTGCAACCGGGTTGCCGTCGTGGTCAACGATATCGATGCCATAGCCGGGAACGGGTTTGCCCATAGCACCGGGCTTGATAGTAGCGCCGTACAGGTTGGCGATGCCCAGTGTCATTTCGGTCTGACCGAAACCTTCGTGGATCCGCAGACCGGTGGCTTTCTCAAACTGGTAGAACACCTCGGGATTCAATGCCTCGCCGGCGGTGGTAGCGTGATGGATAGAGGACAGGTCATAGCCGCTCAGATCCTGCTTGATCAGCATACGGTACATAGTGGGCGGCGCGCAGAATGTGGTGATGCCGTACTTGGCAAACATTGGCACAATTTTCTCCGCATCAAAGCGGTCGAAGTCATAGGTAAATACAGCGCCTTCGCACAGCCACTGACCGTAGAGCTTGCCCCACAGAGCCTTGCCCCAACCGGTTTCGGAGATGGTAAAGTGCAGACCGTCACGCTCACACAAATGCCAGTATTTTGCAGTGACATAGTGACCCAAAGCGTACTTGTAGGAATGGGTCGCCATCTTGGGGTAGCCGGTAGTGCCGGAGGTGAACAGCATCAGCATGGGGTCGCTGCCGCAGGGAGCATCCTCGGTGCGGACATAGCGGCGGCTGAACAGCTTATATTCCTCATTGTAATCGTGCCAGCCTTCCCGTTTGCCGCCAACCAGCACCTTGGTCAGGTTCATACCGGCAGTTTTTTCTGCCAGCTCGATCTGCTCAGCGGTGTTTCCGTCGGCGGTGCAGATAACAGCGCTGACATCTGCAGCCTGGAAGCGGTAAACAAAGTCATGCTCCATCAGCTGGTTGGTAGCGGGGATCGCAATAGCGCCCAGCTTGTGCAGACCCAGAATTGCGAACCAGAATTGATAATGGCGCTTCAGAACCAGCATAACACGGTCGCCACGCTTGATGCCCAGGGACTTGAAGTAGTTGGCGCTCTGGGAGGATGCGTCCTTAAAATCCTTAAAGGTGAAGCGGCGTTCGGTCATGTCGTTAGCCACATGCACCATAGCCAGCTTTTCCGGCTCCCGTCTAGCGATCTCGTCTACAGTGTCAAAGGCAAAGTTGTAACTCTCGGTGTCAGAGAAGGTTGCGCCCTGGAATACACCGTTTTCGTCCTCCTGTGCGGTGACGAATTTGTTGCACAGCAGCTTCTGCTGGGCAGTGCCCTTACGACTCTGACCGATGTACAGAGGCTTGTCAGTGGTGTCAGATGCCATGATCATGGACAAGAACACGCAGTCCTGACCCTCGATAGCGATCATGCCGTGGGGAGTGGAGGACTTGTAGAAGATAGAGTCGCCCTCACGCAGAACTTCCTCGTGGTCGCCCACTTTAATCCGCATAGCACCCTTAATTACCAGGTTAAACTCCTGACCGGCGTGGGTAGTGGTGTGGATCGGCTTATCCTGCAGCTCCTGGGAATATTGATAAGTGACCCAGTAGGGAGTCGCCAGCTTTTTGCGGAACATGGGCGCCATATCCTGAATGGTGATGCCGTCCTCGCTGGCAGTTACAAGACCCTTGCCTCGACGGGTGACGGTATAGCCACTAAGCTTTGCGCTATGACCTTCCAATAAAACAGTGATCTCCACGCCAAAGACTTTGGCGCATTTATGTAAGAATGTAAAGGGCAGATCGATAGTGCCGGATTCATACTGGTGATAAATCTCTTCTGTCACCTCCGTCTGCTCAGCCATCTTTTGCATGCTGTAGCCCAAAATCTCTCGCATACCTCGGATGCGAGTTGCGATATCCATAAGTTGTGATGAGGTATTAGCGTTGGTCATGGTGGATCTCCTTTCCTGTAAATAATAAAAAAACGCCCCAAGAACATTGTTCTTGAGACGAGCATTACAAACCCGCGGTACCACTCAAATTGCAGTATAACTGCCACCTTCACGCTCTAACAAGCGCTATCCCTTAACGCGGGCAAACGAAAGCGCCTGGCAATACGCTTCAGCGCTTTGGCTCGGAAGTGATGGGTCTTGTGGCACCGATCTGTCAGCTTACACCAACCGCTGACTCTCTGTGATCACGGCAATCCGGACCGTCTTCGTCATAGCCTTTTACAATATGCAAGCATTGTAACATGTCTATGAGGAAAAGTCAAATGTTTTTCTGTCAAAGATTCTCGTTTTTGCGCATTTTCTTTTTGTATATAATGTACAATATGTAAAAAACTGCATTGTTACTATTGACAAAATGGCAAACAAGTGGTTTAATATAGCCAATATGCGAAAGATGTAGACGGAAAACTTACTCTTTTCGGAAATTACAGAGAGCCGGCGGTTGGTGCGAGTCGGTGTGGACGGATAGAGTGATCTGATTCCCGAGTCGGTCTTGCGAAAGGAAACCAGTAGTGAGATCCGGTTGCCCCCGTTATGGGCTGGACCTTGTTGGAGGTCGAGAGTGATCTCTCTTATGAGAGGTAATCAGGGTGGTACCGCGAGTGTAAATTCGTCCCTGAGACCCAAGTGGTCTCAGGGATTTTTCTTTAGAATCAAAGGAGTGAATTTGTCATGAAAAAGATCCGAATCAGCGATGTAACTATGAAGCAGGCAGGGGATGGTTTTTCTCTGTCCTTCAAGGAGAAAATTGAACTTGCCAAGCTGCTGGATAAGCTGGGTGTGGATGTGATCGAGCTGGAGGGTATTGAAAATGCCCGTATCGATAGCCTGCGGATCAAGTCTGTTGCCGCAGCAGTTGCAGAAAGTATTGTTGCTGTTCCGGTACAGATGACAGAGGAAAGTGTAGCTGCTGCATGGAATGCCTTGCAGCAGGCGAAGAAGCCCCGTCTGCAGGTCTGTGCGCCTGCCAGTTCCGTGCAGATGGAATATCTTTTCCATAAAAAGCCTGAGGCAATGCTGGATGCAGTGAGCAAGACCGTTGCTGCTTGTAAGGCAGTATGCGCAGATGTGGAATTTATTGCTGACGATGCCACTCGTGCAGAGCCGTCGTTCCTGGTTAAAATGCTGGAAACTGCCATTGCAGCCGGCGCAACTACCGTTACGGTCTGCGATACTGCAGGCACTATGCTGCCGGTGGAATTTGCAGGATTCCTGCAGAATCTGTTTTTCAGCTCTGAAGCCATTTGTGAGGCTACAGTTGGCGCAGCCTGCACCAATGCACTGTCCATGGCGGACGCCTGCGTGATCGCTGCGGTATGTGAGGGCGTTGGTGAAGTCAAGGCAGCAGCGTACCCCTTGGATAATGCAAACCTTGCCAATGTGGCAAGAGTTTTGGCAGCCAAGGGTGATGCCATGGAAGTGAGTTGCGGTGTCCGTGTGGCGCAGCTGAGCCGCATTATGGATCAGATCACCTGGGTATGCCAATCCGGCAAGAATAAGGGTGCGATGCCGGTAGCAGAGGAGGATTCAAACATTTACCTCACTGCCCATGATGATAGCGCAGCGGTGGCAAAAGTTGTGGAGTCCCTTGGTTACGATCTGTCCCAGGAGGATATAGCCAAGGTATACGAGGCATTTATGCAGATCGCCGCTAAGAAAGATAAGGTGGGCGCAAAGGAATTGGATGCCATCGTCGCTTCTGCGGCTATGCAGGTGCCGGCTACCTATAAGCTAGATACTTATGTGATCACTTCCGGCAATACCATCTCTGCCACTGCCCATATCAAGCTGTTGAAAAACAATGATCCGGTAGAGGGTGTCTATATTGGTGACGGCGCGATCGATGCAGCATTTCTTGCCATTGAAAAGATCACCGGCTGCCATTACGAGCTGGACGATTTCCAGCTACAGGCAGTGACTGAGGGCCGTGAGGCAATGGGTCAGACGGTTGTTAAGCTCCGTGCCGGCGGTAAGGTCTATTCCGGCAGAGGTATTTCCACCGATATTGTGGGCGCTGGTATTCAGGCATATTTGTCTGCCCTGAACAAGATACTCTACGAGGAGGCATAATCATGAAAATCTCCTTTTCAACCCGTGGCTGGCCGGGGTTGACTTGGGAAGAGATGCTGGAAACTGCCGTTGATATGGGCTTTTCCGGCGTTGAGGTGTACAACCTGCCTAAGTTTGACCCTATGCTGGAAAAGGGTGGTCCTTTCCACAAATACCAAGCTGCAGCCACCGTGCGGCAGCTGCGTGAAAAGAAGCTGACGATTCCTTGTTTTGATACATCCTGCGACTTGTCTACGGATGACAAGGCGGTGGAAACTCTGACTTCTTTGATCGAGGTGGCGCATAATACGCAAGTGCCTTATGTTGTTGCTTGTGCGCTGCAGGATCGGGAGACAGAGGTAGAGGAAAAGATTGCTGCCTTGCTGCCCGTTGCTGAAAAAATGGGTGTTTCCTTGCTGATCAAGACCAGCGGCATTTATGCCGATACTGCCCGTCTGCGCAGCTTGTTGGACAGATTTGCCAGCGATCATCTGGCGGCGTTGTGGGATGTGCATCATCCCTACCGTGACTTTGGTGAAAGCGGTGATGCCACCATTAAGAATTTGGGCGCCTATGTTGCCCACGTGCATTTGCGTGACTCCGACGATACCGGCGCTTATCAGCTCATCGGCGAGGGTACGATGCCCATTGACGATGTAATGCGTGCGTTGTCCTCTGTGAACTATGACGGCTTTATCTCTTTGGAGTGGAAGCCGGAGTGGCTGGAGGATCTGCAGGATCCGGAAGTGATTTTTCCGTATTTTGTCAACTATATGTCCCGATTCCATTCTACCCGTGGTATGCGCAAAAAGCTGTATCCCAACCACGACGGCACCGGTCAGTACATCTGGAAAAAGGATGAGCTGATCAATCTGACGTTCCCGCAGGTGCTGGATCGTGTGGCGGATGAGTTCCCGGATCAGTATTGCTTTAAATACACAACTTTGGATTATACCCGTACTTATGCCCAGTTCCGTGAGGATGTGGATCGTTTTGCAAGAGCCTTGGTGTCTTTGGGTGTAAAGGCCGGCTCCAAGGTTGCGATCTGGGCGACCAATGTACCGGCGTGGTTTATCACTTTCTGGGCAACTACCAGAATCGGCGCAGTGCTGGTCACGGTGAATACTGCCTATAAGATCCACGAGGCAGAGTACTTGCTCCGCCAGTCCGATACCCACACCTTGGTGATGATCGATTCTTGTCTGGACTCCAACTATGCCCAGATCATCAATGAGCTGTGTCCGGAAATGGCAAACACAAAGCCTGGCGAGCCGCTTCACTGCAAGAAGCTGCCGTTCCTGCGCAATGTGATTACCGTTGGTTTTAAGCAGCCCGGTTGCCTGACCTTTGACGAGGCAATGGCACGCTACGAGCTGGTAAGCCGTGAGCAGGTGGCACGAATGGCGGCGGCTGTCCGTCCCGACGATGTGTGCAACATGCAGTACACCTCCGGCACTACCGGCTTCCCCAAGGGTGTTATGCTGACCCACTACAACGTGGTCAACAACGGTAAATGTATCGGCGATCGCATGGGTCTCTCCACCGCAGACCGGATGATGATCCAGGTGCCCATGTTCCACTGCTTCGGCATGACCTTGTCCATGACCTCTTCCATGACCCACGGCGCAACCATGTGTCCCATGCCGTATTTCTCCGCAACGTCCTCTTTGGCTTGTATCAATCAGGAAAAGATCACGGTGTTTAACGGTGTTCCCACCATGTTCATCGCTATGTTCAACCACCCGGATTACCGCAAGACAGACTTCAGCCACATGCGTACCGGCATTATGGCAGGCGCAGGCTGTCCGCCGGAGCTGATGCGCCGGGCGGCAAGACCGGACGAGATGAACATGTACGGTATTGTCAGTGTATACGGTCAGACCGAGTGCGCACCCGGCAATACCATGAGCAGCTGGACGGACTCTTTGGAAGTGCGTACCGATACGGTGGGTTATGCTTTCCCCCATGTGCGTTGTAAGATCGTAGACCCGGAGACCGGCGAGGAAGTTGGCCCCGGTGTCAACGGCGAGTTCTGTGCCAAGGGCTACAACACCATGAAGGGTTACTACAAGATGCCCCAGGCCACCAAGGACACCATCGACGACGAAGGTTGGCTGCACTCCGGTGACCTTGCTTGCCGTGACGAGGCTGGTAACTACCGGATCACCGGCCGACTGAAGGATATGATTATCCGTGGCGGTGAGAATATCTACCCCAAGGAAATCGAGGAGTTTATCTACACGCACCCCCAGACTAAGGATGTGCAGGTCATCGGTGTGCCGGACAAGAAGTACGGCGAGGAAATCATGGCGTGTATTATCCTGAAGGAGCCGGGCAGTGTGACGGTAGAGGAAATGACCGATTATATAAAAGCTAGCATGGCACGGCACAAAGTCCCCAAATACATTGCGTTTGTGGACAGCTTCCCCATGAATGCAGCCGGCAAGATCCTCAAGTATAAAATGCGTGAGGATGCAGCGGCTCGTTTGGGCCTTACCGGCGACGGCAGCGATACCGCCGGCCCGGGTAAATAAAATAAGAGCCTCCGGCTTTATTGCCGGAGGCTCTCTTTATTTATAACATTTTTTGCAGGGTGTAAAGCCAAGCTGTTCCGCTTCGGCGATGGTCACATGATCCGGTTCGGACATGTTACTGCAAGTGGATTTGCTGTGATACTTTTTGCCGCCCTTGGTGGGTATCCAAACCATGTTACTGCTGGAGGTGTCAGCTTTTTCGGTAGGCGCTGTGGTAGCCTCCGTGGTCGCTTCTGTTGCAGCCTCGGTAGTCGCTTCTGTGGTGGCTTCTGTGGTCACCTCAGTGGTTTCTGCAGAGGTTTCGGCAATGGTTGTCAGCTGAGGTTGTGCTGTAACGATGCTTTCTGTGCCGGCGCAACCGGTAAAACTGCATAGAATGAGCAACGAAAGTAAAGCTGCATATATCCGTTTCATAGTGGCTACCTCCCAATTTTTGCCATTATAACAGTTTTTCCGATGAATGACAACCGGGGAATGCAGCTACTTGCAAAAAAGTTACCTATGTCATATAATAAATGCAATATAAAATGGGAAGTGTGATAGATATGAATTGGTTAAGACATTTTCTCACTATCAGCCGACACCGATATCTGGTGCGAAAAGGCTGTTTCCGTGTGGGACTGTACTGGCAGGGGCTGACCCACGATCTGTCCAAGTATGCGCCGGAGGAATTTCTCAACGGTGTAAAATATTATCAGGGCAACCGCAGTCCCAATACCGCAGAGCGGGAGGACAAAGGCTACAGCGAGGGCTGGATCCACCACAAAGGCCGCAACCGCCACCATTATGAATATTGGACTGACCTGGATCTGACCACAAAGCGATATGAGTCTGTACCGATGCCCCGGAAATACTTGGTAGAAATGGTGATGGATCGCATCGCTGCTTGCAAGGTGTACCAAGGCAGCGCATACACCGATGGATCGGCGCTGGCATATTTGGAGGGCAGCCGGGAAAGACTGTTGATGCACCCCAAAACCTTGCGTGAATTGCGCTATATA
The DNA here is from genome assembly GCA_045537865.1 of Faecousia sp. GTDB lineage: Bacteria > Bacillota > Clostridia > Oscillospirales > Oscillospiraceae > Faecousia. The sequence goes on from JAZSQH010000066.1 coordinate 22,462, forward strand.
TTGACCATGCTCCAGGAACAAGGGGAGCATGAGACGTTCCGGTATTTGCGCCGGGAGGTCTTGCGGGGAAAGCCATTTCCCTGGGAATGTGAATAAACCCAATATCCCCGGGCAAGCTACCACTGCCCGGGGATAAAAATATCGTCAGATATGGAAAAAAGTGCTTGACATTTGTGATCGTTTGAGTATAATGATATCCGTGCTTGTCACATAGAGGATTAGTGTAACGGTAGCACACCGGACTCTGACTCCGTTTGCGGGGGTTCGAATCCCTCATCCTCTGCCAAAAAACGCCTGACCGCTTTGCGGTTGGGCGTTTTTTAGCATCGGATCGGGATTCGAAGAGGGCGGCCGAGCAAAGCGAGGTAAAAAACATGCCGGTGACATGTTTTTTAGCCCGGGGGAGAATCCATTGATTTTCGGTCGCACCCGGTAGGGGTGTGAACGAAATCAATTTGTAGATAAAGCAACTACGAACAAAAGAAAACGCCTGACCGCTTTGCGGTTGGGCGTTTTTTAGCATCGGATCGGGATTCGAAGAGGGCGGCCGAGCAAAGCGAGGCAAAAAACATGCTGTTATCTTGTTTCTGCAATAAAGAACCGAGCTGCCAACAGCAGCTCGGTTCTTTTCTTATTCAGTTTCTTCTACGAAGTCTTCTGCAGCGGCCTGCTCCTCAACGGTAGCTTCTTCTGCGACAACTTCTTCCTCACAGCAACAGCAGCAAGGGAAATACTTATTGACTGTCTTCTTTGTCCAGGCTACGATCTGATCGCCATACTTTACGATTACATAAACTGCGCCGGCGATGGCAGCGAGGGCAACCAGTACTTTCAAAATATTACCAATAGCTTTCATACACGAGGCCTCCACTCAATCAATTTTCTATCTACAGTATAACCAAAACCACAACAAAAAGCAATAGAAAATTTGAATTTAATCGATGTCGGACACCAGTTCCTCCGGAACGGTATCCAGAATCTCCGGATGACGCAAAATCGTGCGGAAATGCTTAAAGAATGCGGCGTAGTAGTAGCCGTCAACAATACGCTCATCCAATACGAATTTGACATCCAGGTACTTTTTCTGCACCACAGTGCCGTCCTCCTGCACTTCCAGCGCACGGCGCTTGCAGCCGAATGCGCCGAAAACGGGCAGGTTACCGAAGTCATACAGATGGTGGTAGATGGGCGGAATACCCAGACTGCCCATAGAAGTAAAGAACAAACTTCCATGGAAAGGACTCAATTCCAGCAGGAACTTGGGCAGCATGCCAAAATAATCCAACAGCTTCAAAAGCCATACAAAGAACTTCATCAGCACGCTGGGAATCAGGTTGAAGTAAGCAATCAGGTTGTCCAGATTGGAGTCCAGTTCCTGGGTGCGCTTTACTTCTTCGATAGCAGCATTGAGCTTGTTGTAAACATCCTCGGCAGTGTCCTTGCGGTTCAGATGCACCTTGATAGAGGTGTCGGGAGAATCGATGGTCATTTCTTTCTTAATGACCATGCAATACTGAATATCCTCACCACGGGAGAAGACCTTTTGACCGGAGATAAACCGGTTCAGCTGGGGGTATTTGCACAAACCGCGGATATAAGCTGCAAGGAGCACATGAGTCAGACCAAAGTCGGTCAAACCCTCTCTGCGCTTTTGGCGTATGTAACGCTCGATATGGGAGATCTCAAAAGCCTCCTCAAAGAGGTTGGAGCAGGTGTTACGCTCTACCTGGAAGTAGGCGGTGATCTGCGCCATGGGGGAGAGGGTGCGAATGCGTCGTCCGTCACAGCGGTCGCCCCAAGTGGGATGATACTCGCCTGCAGGATGGACACGGATTGCAAAAATGATCAGCAGACAGCCGCCCATCATCAGCATATCCGGCAGCAGGTAGATGTAGTCGCTGCTCAAAAGGGTAGCGCGCTCCAGATACAGCTGCGCAGCGATGGGGAATCCCAGCAACGGCAGCAGTAACCATGTGGTCGGTTGCTTACCGCAGGTGATCTGGGTGTACATGACAGCCACGAACAGCAATGCAATGGCATACAGACAGACGATCATTGTGTGATAGCCGCCGAAACGATAACCTGCAAACACGAAGCAGTAGTAAATGCAGATCATCCAGACGGGGATGGCAGTTTTGAAAAACTCCTCCTTGCCGGCTACGATTGTGATGTACGCAAAAAGCAGAGCTGCTGCGATTGGCAGAACGATTTGACTCCACATCTGCAGCGTGTTGTCAGTTCCTTTCATACCGACAAACACAATGCGGGTCACTGCCGAGCAGATCATGCACAGCGTCATCAACCAGGTCAGCATATTTTTCTTGCTGACAAAGAAATGTGTTCTGTTTTTCATAACAATAGTATTGTAGCAGATATTTTGTGGTTTGACAACGAAAAAATGAATAAAATGTAAACGCAGGCCGCAAATGCAGCCTGCGCTGTGTTAAATAGTGCTTGCCAAAGCGGCAATATGCGCCGGTGTGGTGCCACAGCAGCCGCCCAATAAGGTAGCGCCCATGTCATAGCACTGCTTGACGATCTGTGCAAATTCTTCGGGATCCATGGGGTAGAGGGGGAGGTTGTCATCACCGATCACCGGGTTGCCGGCATTGGGTTTGCATACCAGCGGACCTTTTACGGAGCGGCGAAGCTTACTGACAAGATAGGGTGTCATCATATCCGCAGACACGCAGTTAAAGCCAACAGCTGCAGCACCGGCGGCTTCCAGATCCGCCAACACCTTACCCGCGTCCATGCCGGAGAATAAAGAGCCGTCGCTTTGCATGGTGAAAGAGTAAAGCACAGCGCCTGCGCCCTCCAATTCGGCGGCGGTGAGGATCGCTTCTGCCTCTTGGGGATAGAGCAAGGTTTCAGCCGCCAGCAGATCAGCGCCACCGTCCAGCAGACCACGGATCTGCCGACGGTAATTTTCCACCAGCAAATCAAAATTTCCCTCATCCCAGCTTTCGGTAAAGGTGGCGAGTGTGGTTAAATCGCCCGCTACCAGAATATCGTCACTGACAGACCGGGTCAGCTGCACCAGCTTTGCGTTGATCGCTTCTGTTTGCTCTGCCAAGCCTTGCTTTTCCAACGCGATAGGCTGCGCCTGAAATGTGGGAGCATAGAGGATCCGGCTGCCGGCTTTGGCATAGCTTGTTTGCAGCGATACCAGCGCGTTGGGGTTTTCCAGCACCCATTTTTCCGTGCAGCAGCCCCGGGGCATACCAGCTTTTTGGAGATTAGAGCCGGTAGCGCCGTCTAGAAAACGGAAACCCTCTGTGATCTTTTTGTGAAATTGTTCTTTCGTCAGCATAGTATTCCACCTCTTTGTGCAGACTATTATACGCTAAAATTCTGCCGTTTTCAATTGACGAGAAAATATTTCTTTGGTAAAATGGTAAAAAATCGGTAAAAGGAGCAGTTGTTATGAAAAAAACTGTATTGCGGGAATATGCCAAGCTGATCGTCCGCTGTGGCGCAAATGTGCAGAAAGGTCAGGAGGTCTTGATCTTTGCCGAACTGGACCAGCCGGAATTTGTGCAGATGGTGGTAGAGGAGGCCTATAAGGCAAAAGCAAAAAAAGTCACGGTGGAATGGAGCTACCAGCCTTTGAGCAAGGTGCATGTCCGCTATCAGTCTGTCAAGACCTTGGGTAATGTGCCCCAGTGGCAGCGTGAGCGTCGGCAGTACATGGTAGACACTGTGCCTGCCCGCATCCATATTATCTCTGAAGACCCGGATGGTCTGAAGGGCGTGAATATGGAAAAGATGGCAAAGGCACGAAAGCTGAGCTACCCGATCTTGAAACCCTATGCCGACCAGCTGGAGGGTAAACAGCAGTGGTGTATCGCCGCTGTTCCCGGTGTGGCTTGGGCAAAGAAAGTGTTTCCCGGCTGCTCCAAGCGTCAGGCGGTGGAAAAACTTTGGGAGGCAATTTTGTCCACTTCCCGCGTGGACAGCGACCCCATCAAAGCGTGGGAAAAGCACAATGCTGACCTGAAAGCTCGCTGCGATTATCTGAATAGTCTGGGCATTGAAAGCCTGCACTACACTGCTGATAACGGTACAGATCTGACCGTTGGTATGATTTCCGAGGCGCACTTCTGCGGTGGCGGCGAAACCAGCCTGCAGAATATCTATTTCAACCCCAACATCCCTACCGAGGAGTGCTTTATCTCTCCCAAGCGTGGCGAGGCGGAGGGTATTGTCTATTCCACCAAGCCTTTGTCCTACCAAGGTCAGCTGATCGAGAATTTCTCTATCCGCTTTGAAAAGGGCAAGGTAGTGGAAGCAAAGGCAGAGAAAGGCGAGGAACTGCTGAACACCATGATCACCATGGACGAGGGCGCAGCCTATCTGGGTGAGTGCGCACTGGTTCCGCAAAAGAGCCCCATCGCTGAAAGCGGCTTGCTGTTTTACAATACCTTGTTCGATGAGAATGCATCCTGCCATCTGGCGCTGGGTATGGGTTATATCGATACAATCAAGGATTACCATACCAAGACTTTGGAACAGTGCCGGGAATTGGGCATCAACGATTCCATGATCCACGAGGACTTTATGATCGGCTGCGACAGTATGAATATCGACGCAACCACCCGTGACGGCAAGGTCGTTCCCATCTTCCGTAACGGCAACTGGGCATTCTGACGGTAATTTCTGAAAAAATAAAAAAAGTTCTTGCATTTGACAATCGAATGTGTTATGATACTCGGGCGATTAAAGATTGCTAGGGTAATTATGCCCTTTTATCAGCATTATGAAAGAGGTGAACAACATGAGAGAAGGCATCCATCCTAACTACGAGCAGACCACCATCCGTTGCGCTTGCGGTAACACCTTTACCACTGGCTCTACCAAGCAGGATATCCGTGTGGAAATTTGCTCCAAGTGCCACCCTTTCTATACCGGCAAGCAGAAGCTGGTTGACACCGGTGGACGTGTTGATCGTTTCAACAAGCGCTTCAATCTGAAGTAAGATATAAAGCCTACGCCTATATGGCGTGGGCTTTTTTCTTTGAAAAAATACATTTTTTACATAGGAAAACGGTTGTGTTATGGCAGTGTTATGTGATATAATAAAACATAATGCAAAAATGGGGAAATAGTACCTGTTTGGAGAGAATGTATGGAAACGAATTTTGGCGAACAAGTGCAGGAACGGGCAGTCCTTGTGGGACTGAATGCCGACTGCTTCAAAAAAGAACAGACAGCCACAGACGAAACTCTGGAGGAGCTGGAAGCGCTGCTGGAAACTGCCGGCGGTTTCTGCACCGGTAAGATCCTGCAAAATCGCCATGCGCCGGACTCCCACAGCTTTATTGGCGAGGGCAAGGCGCAGGAAGTGCGGATGCTGGTGGAATTTACCCAGGCAACCATGGTGGTGTTCGACAACGAACTTTCTCCCGGTCATATCCGCGCGCTGGAGGAGATTTTGGGTGTTACCGTGCTGGACAGAAGCGCGCTGATTTTGGATATTTTTGCCCAGCGGGCAAAGACCAAAGAGGGTAGACTCCAGGTGGAACTGGCGCAGTACAAATATCTGCTGCCCCGGCTGTCCGGTATGGGCGCAAGCCTTTCCCGGCAGGGCGGCGGTATCGGTACCCGTGGCCCCGGTGAAACGAAATTGGAATCTGACCGCCGGCATATCCGTGAACGGATCGCCCGGCTGCAAAATGAGCTGGAGCAGGTGCGCCACGTCCGTGGCGTTCAGCGCCAGCGTCGAATGAAAAATTCCGTGCCGGTGGTAGCCATCGTGGGTTATACCAATGCAGGCAAATCTACGCTTTTGAATCAGCTCACCGATGCCGGTATTCCTGCGAATAACCGTTTGTTTGATACGCTGGATACCACATCCCGGCAGCTGCGTGTTTCTGATAATTTGGAAGTTGTGCTGTCGGATACGGTTGGTTTTATTGCCAAGCTGCCCCACCATCTGGTGGATGCGTTCCGGGCAACGCTAGAGGAACTGGAATACGCGGACCTTTTGCTGCATGTTATCGATTCCGCCGACCCCAACCGGGAGGAGCATATTCAGGTGGTGGATAGCCTGATCGGCAAGTTGGCAAAACCCGGCACGAAAGTGCTGCGCTGCTATAATAAGGCTGACCTTGTCAGTCCCGAGGATATTCCCATTGGCGAGGATGTGGTGAAAATCTCCGCCAAGCAGGGCATAGGCATGGATGCGCTGCTTAAAGCTATTGAAAATGCTTTGGGTCACAGCCGGCATCACGTAACCGTAACGCTGCCGTATTCCATGGGCGGCATGGTGGATACTTTGCACAGCAATGCCCAAGTGCTGAGTATGGACTATACCGGCGATGGCATCGTGGTGGAAACCATCCTTGACCCCATCCTTTACGGAAAACTGAAAGAATATGTAACGAAGGAGCATTGACGTGGACGAATACCTTGTACCAAGTGGATACGGGGAAGCCGAATTTGTGGAAAAGAAGTCCCGATTTATTGGCAGAGTGTGGCTGGTGGAAACGGAAGAAGAGGCACTTGCTAAAATTCAGGAGATGAAAAAGCAGCACTACGATGCCAGCCATAATTGCTGGGCGTATGTGATTCGTGACGGCGCCATGCGTTTTTCTGACGACGGCGAGCCCGGCGGCACTGCCGGCAACCCCATGATGCAGGTGCTGCAGCGGGAGGAGCTATACAATATCGTCTGCGTGGTCACCCGGTACTTCGGCGGCACGCTTTTGGGCGCCGGTGGACTGGTTCGTGCCTATACCAAGGGCGCAAAGATCGCCATTGATGCTGCCGGACGCTCTATGAAACGGGTATGGTCTGTACTGTACATACCTTGCCCTTATAACTTCTACGAGCGTGTGAAGCTGGAGGCGGAGGCTTTTGGCGCAGTAATCCGTGACACCCAATTCGGCTCAGAAGTGGAGCTGGAGATTTTGGTGGCGCAACCCCAAGCCCAAGCGTTTTTGGATAAGATCACTGATATGACCGCCGGCACTGTGGAAGGCATGGAAACCGGGCAGGAGTATCGGGCATTTCCGGTGGATAAGGAGGAAGCACAATGACGATCCGTGAATCTTTGGAGCGGGATGAGCATAACCGTCTGGATATAAAGGCGGCTTTTTCCGACGAGAGCAGGGGCAGACTCCGGCAGGAAGCGGCGGAGGAAAATGATGTGCGCACCAATTTCCAGCGGGATATTGACCGTGTGGTGCATTGTAAGTCTTTTCGCCGGCTGATGCATAAGACCCAAGTGTTTCTCCAGCCGGAGGGCGACCATTACCGCACCCGCATGACCCATACTCTGGAAGTGGCAAGAATTGCCAGCACCATCACCCGTGGCTTACGGCTGAATGAGGATTTGGCTGAAGCCATCGCCATGGGTCACGATCTGGGTCATACACCCTTCGGTCATGCCGGTGAGCATGCCCTTTCTGAGTGCATCGGCAGAGATTTTCGCCATAATGAGCAGAGCCTGCGAGTGGTGGACTTGTTGGAAAACGGCGGCGCAGGTCTGAATCTGACATACGAGACCCGCATGGGTATCCTTGGCCATACCGGCGGACATATTCCCCAGACTATGGAAGGACAGATCGTCCGCTGGGCAGACCGGATCGCTTATGTTAATCATGATATTGACGATGCTATGCGCGCCGGTGTACTGACCAACGAGGATATTCCCCAGGAGATTGCCCGGGTACTGGGTAAAAACCATTCCCATCGCATTGATACGCTGGTTTGCGATATGATCCTGACTTCCCGGGAAGCTGGTGCGGTGACCCTTTCTCCCAAGGTTGAAAAAGCGCTGGATGATCTGCGTGGTTTTATGTTTGAGAAAGTTTACTTCAACCCCGTGGTCAAAGGGGAGGAAGTAAAGGCAAAAGATATGCTGAAGCGGCTTTATGAGCATTATTACAACTACCCCGAGGCGCTGCCCGTGGACTTCCAGCCTCAAATGTCCTTTGACGGCATGGAACAGATCGTCTGCGATTACATCGCCGGCATGACAGATCACTACGCAGTGGACAAATATACAGAACTTTTTATCCCCATGGGCTGGAATGTTCGTTGAGGATATGTTATAATAATCTGATCGTTATGAAAGGAGGCGTTTACCTATGGCATTCCCACCCTCATTTATTGATGAACTGCTGGCACGAAACCCCATCGAGGATGTGGTCGGACAGCATGTAAATTTGAAACGTTCCGGCAGTAATATGTTTGGCTTGTGTCCGTTCCATGGGGAAAAGACGGCTTCTTTCTCCGTTGCCCCGGACAAGGGTATTTACTACTGCTTTGGCTGCCACAAAGGCGGCGGCGCCATCAACTTTGTGATGGAGCTGGAAGGCTTGAGTTACCCGGACGCTGTCCGTTCTCTGGCAAAGCGAGCCGGTATGGAAGTGCCGGAGGACGAGCAGTATCAGAGCCGTTACCGCAAGCAGGAGCGCCATTGGGCGCTGATGAAAGAGGCGGGACGATTCTTCCATCGGCAGCTGTTTGCCCCCGAGGGAAAAGAATGTTTGGAATATGTGCAAAAGCGTGGCCTGACCAAGGCGATCGTCACCAGTTTCGGCATCGGTTTTGCACCCAACAGCTGGAACAGCCTTGTGGATGCCATGCGCAAGAAAGGCTATACTGACCAGGAACTGCGGGAAGCGGACTTGGTTGGTGAGAAAAACGGACGAATCTATGACCGTTTCCGTAACCGGCTGATGTTCCCCATTTTTGATGTCCGGGGAAATGTGATCGGTTTCGGCGGCCGTGTGCTGGACGATTCCAAACCCAAGTACCTCAATTCCAACGAGACCATTATTTTCAATAAACGGAAAAATCTCTTTGGACTGAATTTTGCGAAAAAGACCAAGCTGCCCAACATTATTCTTGTGGAGGGCAATATCGATGTGGTGACGCTGCATCAGTATGGTTTTGACAATGCGGTGGCATCTCTCGGCACCAGTCTGACTGAGGAGCAGGTGACGCTGCTGAGCCGTTATACGGAGCAGGTGGTGCTGACTTACGACAGTGACGAGGCCGGTCAGCGTGCTGCTCAGCGTGCGATCCCCATGCTGGAAAAGGCTGGTCTGCAGGTCAAAGTGCTGCAGATGAAGGATGCCAAAGACCCGGATGAATTCCTGCACAAATTCGGTGCGGACAAGTTTAAGCTTTTGCTGGAGGATTCCGCCAACCGGGTGGAATACCAGCTCAATGGCATAGCCAAAAAGTATGATTTGCGGGAAGATGACCAGCGTGTGCGCTTTATTCATGAGGCGGCGGAGCTGATCTCCACATTGGGCAGCGCTGTCCAGCGTGAGATCTACGGTCATCGGATCGCAGAGGCTGGTAAGATCAGCTTTGAAGCCATGGAAATGGAAGTCAAAAAGGCATACAAGCGCCGTATGGCACGGGAAAAGAAGAAACAGGAAAAGATCGATCTTGCGCCTGTTCGCGCCCGTCAGCCGGAGAGTCGCAGTATTCGCTATGACAACATTAAATCTGCTATGGCAGAGGAAAATGTGATCGCCATGGCGCTGCGTGATCCTACGCTGATAGATATCAGCGGCAACCTTACCGGCGGTCAATTTACCGTACCGCTGCTGGGCAAGGTTTACGATCAGCTTTGTCAGCGGCACAATCAGGGTCTGGATGTCAGCTTGGGTATTCTGTCCGACCTTACATCGGAGGAAATGTCCCACATCACCGGCATTTGTCAACAACAGCAAGGGCCGGCAAATGAAAAGGCTTTCCGGGATTGCGTGGACACCATTCGTGGCGCTACCCAGTCAAAGCAGATCGAAAGCGACGATGATCTGCTGGCATTCCGGAACAAATTAAAAGAAAGCAAAGGAACGAAGTAATGACCCAAGGGGTTCTTGAAAAAGAGAATATACCCACCTTTGAGGATGACATGGGTCAGTACCTCCGGGAGATCCGGCAGTATCCCATTCTGACGCCGGAGCAGGAGCGGAAATTGGCGGCAGACTGCGCCCGTGGGGATGCAGATGCCATCCGCATCATGGTCAATTCCAATTTGCGTTTGGTGGTGTCTGTTGCCCGGGAATATGCGGGCAGAGGCGTACCGCTTTTGGATCTGATCCAGGAGGGAAGTATCGGTCTGCTGGCGGCAGCCAAGAAATTCGACCCGTCATTTGACTGCCGATTTTCTACATACGCTACCAAGTGGATCCGCCAGGGTGTCAACCGTTGCGTACTCAATCATGCAGGACTCATCCGTGTGCCGCTGCATACCCGGGAACGGATGCAAAAACTGTTGCGTGCAAAGGCAGAACTATATCGGGATACCGGTGTGGAGCCGGATATTGCAGAGCTGGCTGCCTGCGTGGATATGTCCCCGCAGAAGGCGCAGGAATTGCTGTCGCTGCTACCCCAGGTGTGTTCTTTGGATGCCCCTGCCGGCGCAGATGACCATGATGCCTTGCAGATGCTTTTGGAGGACGATCGTGCCACCCAACCCCATGCGGAATTGGTGCGCCGTGAAATGAAAGAACTCCTGAACAGATTGATGGAGGAGTTGACCCCCAAGCAGCAGCAAGTTCTCAGATTGCGCTACGGCATGGATGACGGTATTTGTCTTTCCTTTGAAAAAATCGGCGCTGCGCTGAACGTGTCCAAGGAACGGGCGCGGCAAATCGAGCATCAGGCGATGGACAAGCTGCAAAAGCTGGGCGCTGCGCAGGGTCTGGAGGATTATTTGAATGTATGAATTGGATGTGACCTTTGATCCTGATTGGGATGTTTCCGGACTGTTTCAGCCGGGGCAGACCGCATCGGCGGTGCATTTGCTGACGGCTATGGAGGATCGGGATGAGGAGAGCTTGCAGCAACTGCTGGAGGAGCTGGCGGAGCAGCATGTAACGCTGGACATCGGCGGCTTGCCCAAGGCGGTGGTTGGTGATGAACTGGCGACCCGTTTGCGTCTGGAAGCCCAGCTTGTGGAAAAGAATATGCTCCCCATGGGATTGCCGGCGGGAGATCCCCTGCGTCTTTATCTGGAGGAGATCGCACAGTTGCCGGCAGCCGGTGACCCGCAGGCTTTGGCACAGCAGCTTGCCAATGATCCCGGCGCAGCCAATAAGCTGGCGGAACTTCTGTTTTCCTCTGTGGTAGAGCAGGCAAAGGCTTATGCCGGCAAGGGTGTGTTGCTGCTGGATCTGATCCAGGAGGGCAGCCTTGGCTTGTGGAAAGCCATTGGCGCATACACCCAAGGGGATATTATGCAGCATTGTAACTGGTGGATCGAACAGTATTTGTCCGCCGCAATTATGCTGCAGGCGAAGGCTTCCGGTGTAGGGGAAAAACTCTCCCGGGCGGCGCAGGATTATCGTTCTGTGGACGAAAAACTGCTTGCGGAGCTGGGCAGAAACCCCACCGTTGCGGAGATCGCCGACGGCCTGCACATGAGCGTGGAGGAAACGGCGGCAGTGGCGGAGATGCTTGATAATATCCGTTCTCTTAATCGGGCGAAAGCTACCCCGGAACAACCTATGCCGGAGGAAGAGGAGCAGGCGGTGGAGGACACAGCCTATTTCCAGATGCGCCAGCGGATCGCAGATTTGTTGGCAGACCTGCCGGAGCAGGATGTGCAGCTTTTGACACTGCGTTACGGCCTGGAGGGCGGTTTGCCCATGGATCCGGGTCAGGTGGGCGCCCGATTGGGTCTTACCGAGGAAGAAGTCGTTACCAGGGAAGCGGCAGCCCTTTCAAAACTGCGGCAGTATCATTAAAAGATAAGAGGTATTGAACTATGGCTAAAACATATTCTATCGCTATCGACGGCCCTGCGGGCGCAGGTAAGAGCACCATCGCTAAGGCACTTGCCCAGGAGCTGGGTTATCACTATGTTGACACCGGTGCGATCTACCGCACTGTGGCATATTTTCTGGATCTTTTGGGTGTCAGCCCTAAGGATGTGGACGGCGTTTCCCGTTATATCGACGAGCTGACCGTGGAGATCGAGTACGACGAGACCGGCAAGCAGCACATGATCATGAATGGTCAGGATGTGACCGACGAGATCCGCACCCAGGATATTTCCCAGAAGGCATCTTTGGTGTCCGCCCATGCGGTGGTGCGAGAAGTTCTGCTGGATATGCAGCGTGATGTGGCGAAAAAACACAATGTGATTATGGACGGCAGAGATATCGGCACGGTTGTTCTGCCCAAGGCAACGGTGAAGATTTTCCTGACTGCAACCCCCGAAGTCCGTGCAAAGCGCCGTACCGACGAGCTGATTGCTAAGGGTCAGCAGACAAGCTTCGAGCAGACTCTGAAGGACATTAAGCAGAGAGACCATCAGGATAGCACCCGTCCCATCGCGCCTTTGAAGCAGGCAGATGATGCAGTGCTGGTGGACAGCTCCGAACTGGACATTGATGGTGTGCTGGCGGTTATCAAGAAAATTGTGGGAGAGAAAATCTCCGTATGAGTGTAACAGTTGCCAAAAGCGCCGGCTTCTGCTTTGGTGTAAACCGGGCGGTGGAGCTGGTGGAGCAAGCGGTAGGCGAGGGAAAGAAAGTCTCTACGCTGGGGCCGATCATCCATAACCGTCATGCGGTGCGCCGTTTCGAGGAAATGGGTGTAAAGGTGCTGAGTGACCCGTCCCAGGCAAGCCCCGGGGATACGGTAGTGATCCGCTCCCACGGTGTGACCCGTCAGGTATATGAGCATCTGCAGGCGCAGGGCGCTCAGATCGTAGATGCCACCTGTCCCTTTGTCAAGCGGATCCATGAGATCGTCAGCAAGGCAGAGCAGGAGGGGAGATTGCCGGTGATTATCGGCACCCGTGCCCATCCGGAGGTGGAGGGTATCGCCGGCTGGTGCGAAAATTGCCAGATATTTGAAACCCTCACAGAACTGCAAAATTGGGCAGAAAACACAATTAATTGCAAGGATTTGCCAATTTGCATGGTTTGTCAGACAACATCTACGGAATCTTTGTGGAATTCGTGTACAGATTTTGCAAAAAAAGAGTTTACTAATCTAAAAATCTTTGATACAATATGTAAAGCTACCGAATCCCGGCAAAGAGAAGCGGCAGAATTGAGTAAGAATTGTCAAGCCATGGTCGTTGTAGGTGACACACAAAGTTCCAACACGGGCCGCCTTGCCATGATCTGCCGGGAGCACTGCAAAAATGTGGTTTTAGTGGACAATGCGTCTGAGTTAAAACCTGACTTTTTCTGTGGTGCAAGCGCTGTTGGAATCACGGCCGGTGCGTCAACCCCGGCGTGGATTATAAAGGAGGTCAACAAGACTATGAGCGAAATTATGAATGCTGAGGCTGTGCAGGAGGAAAATTTTGCAGAACTTCTGGAGCAGCCCATCAAGACTTAAAATACAGGAGATAAGGTTATGGGTATCGTCACCGGTATCGGTACTACCGAGGTTCAGATCGACCTGGGTACCAAGCATGCCGGCTACATTCCCTATGACGAGGTCAGCGCTGATCCTTCCGTTAAGCCTGAGGATATCCTCAAGGTCGGCGATGAGATCCAGGTGTTCGTTGTCCGTGTCAATGACCAGGAGGGCACTTGCCAGCTGTCCAAGAAGAAGCTGGACGGCATGAAGGTCTGGGACGACATGGCTACCTGGTGCGAGGAGAAGACTGTCGTTGAAGGCACTATCACCGAGGAGAACAAGGGCGGCCTGGTTGCTAACATCAAGGGCATCCGTGTGTTCATTCCTGCTTCCCAGTCCGGCATTGCCAAGGGCGGCGACATGGCTGGTATGGTCGGTCAGACTGTGCAGATGAAGATTACCGAAGTTAACCGCGCACGTCGTCGTGTGATCGGTTCTATCCGTGCTGTTACTTCTGAGACCCGCAAGGCTGCTCAGGAGAAGGTTTGGGCAGAGATCCAGGAGGGCGCAAAGTACCACGGTACTGTTAAGTCCCTGACTTCTTACGGCGCATTTGTGGACATCGGCGGTGTGGACGGCATGGTTCACGTTTCCGAGCTGAGCTGGAGCCGTATCAAGAATCCTGCAGAGGTCGTCAGCGTTGGCGACGAGATCGACGTTTACGTCATCTCCTTCGATCCCGAGAAGCGCAAGATCTCTCTGGGCTACAAGACTGCTGAGATGAATCCCTGGAATCAGTTCATGACCAATTATCAGGTTGGTGACGTTGTGGACGCAAAGATCGTGAAGCTGATGACCTTCGGCGCATTTGCTGAGATCATCCCCGGTGTTGACGGTCTGATCCACATTTCTCAGATCGCTAACAAGCGTATCGGCAAGCCTGAGGATGTTCTGACTGAGGGTCAGGAAGTTCAGGTCAAGATCACCGAGGTGGACGCAGAGAATAAGCGTATCTCCCTGTCCATCCGCGCTCTGCTGGAGACTTCCGAGGAAGAAACCGAAGAGGTTGCTGAAGAGGCTGCTGAGGTCGAGGCCGAGACTGAGGCTGAATAATCAATGCAATACATATCGGGAGCGGTCACCGCTCCCGATATTTGTTTAAGGAGATAATTATGGTAAGACACATAGTAATGTATAATTTCAAAGAAGGTGTGGACAAGGAAGCGGCGATCAAGGTCATTGATCAGGCACTGACTCCGCTGGTGGGTAAGATCCCCGGTCTGCAGCATCTGGAAGTTCGCCTGACCTTTGCAGGCATGGATTATGCGCTGTACTCCGAGTTTGAGAGCCGTGAGGCTTTGCAGGCTTATGCGGTACATCCTCTGCATGAGGCGGCAAAAAAAGACTTTGTTAATATGATCGACACCCGTGTGGTGGCGGACTACGAAGTGTGAGGTAAAATTATGAAAGCGATCGTAACGGTTGTTGGTAAGGATAAGGTGGGCATCATTGCCGGTGTTACCGCCCAGCTTGCTTCTTATAATGTAAATATTCTGGACATCAGCCAGACTGTCATGCAGGGTTATTTCACCATGATGATGGCAGTGGACGTGGCAGAGGCTACCATGCCCCTTGCCCAGCTGGCAAAGGAACTGGAGCAGAAGGGCAAGGACATGAACTTGTCTATCCGTCTGCAGCGGGAAGATATTTTTGAAGCCATGCATCGTGTGTGAGGTGCGCCATGCTGAATTTGAATGATATTTTATATACCCAGGACATGATCGACAAGCGGCATCTGGATATCCGCACCATCACCATGGGTGTTTCTTTGCTGGATTGTACTGACCCGGATATCAAGGTTTGCGCCCGGAAGGTATATGACAAGATCACCCGGCAGGCAGAAAACTTGGTAAAAGTCGGTCAGGAGATCGAGTGGGAATTTGGTATTCCCATTGTCAATAAGCGTATCTCTGTTACGCCTATGTCGCTGATCGGCAATAGCTGCAACGCAGATTCCTATGTGCCGCTGGCCATTGCCATGGACGAGGCGGCAAAGACCTGCGGTGTGAATTTTATCGGCGGCTTCTCTGCGCTGGTGCAGAAAGGCGCAACCAAGGGTGACTGGATTTTAATGGACTCCATTCCCGAGGCGATGGCATCTACCGAGCGTGTTTGCGCCAGTGTAAATGTAGGCTCTACCCGTGCCGGTATCAATATGGATGCCGTTGCTAAAATGGGTCAGATCATCAAGCAGACTGCCGAGATCACTAAGGATAATGACGGTTTGGGCTGCGCCAAGCTGGTGGTGTTTGCCAATGCGGTGGAGGATAACCCCTTTATGGCAGGCGCGTTCCACGGTGTGGGCGAGCCGGAATGTGTGCTGAATGTGGGTGTTTCCGGCCCCGGTGTGGTGTATCACGCACTGCAAAGTGTTAAGGGCAGACCCTTTGACGAGGTGGCAGAAACTATCAAAAAGACTGCGTTCCGTATCACCCGTATGGGTCAGATCGTCGGTGTGGAAGCGTCCAAGCGTTTGGGCGTTCCCTTTGGTATTGTGGACTTGAGTCTTGCACCCACCCCGGCGGTAGGCGACAGCGTTGCCCGTATTCTGGAGGAGATGGGTCTGGAAGTCTGCGGCACCCACGGCACCACCGCAGCGCTGGCACTGCTCAACGTTGCGGTGAAGAAGGGCGGCGTTATGGCCAGTAACCATGTGGGCGGCCTGTCCGGGGCGTTTATCCCGGTTTCTGAGGATGAGGGCATGATCGCCGCCGCTGAGTCCGGTACGCTGTGCCTGGACAAGCTGGAGGCCATGACCTGCGTCTGCTCCGTGGGCCTGGACATGATCGCCGTGCCCGGCGACACCCCTGCGGAGACCATCTCTGCCATCATCGCCGACGAGGCGGCCATCGGCATGGTCAACTCCAAGACCACCGCCGTGCGTATCATCCCCGCCCCGGGCAAGGTCGTGGGCGACACCGTGGAGTTCGGCGGCCTGTTGGGCACCGCGCCGGTGATGCCGGTGCATCCGGAGTCCAGCGCCGCGTTCACCGCCCGGGGAGGAAGGATCCCTGCCCCGATGCACAGCCTGAAAAACTAAAGTGCCATTCAAGTACAGAACCCCCTCTGCCGATACGGCAGAGGGGGTTCTGTACTTGAATGGATCTCAGTTCTTCAGGCTGTGCATCGGGGCGGGGATCCTTCCACCCCGGGCGTTGAACGCGGCGCTGGACTCCGGGTGTACCGGCATGTCAGGTGCAGAGCCGTACAGG
>JAZSQH010000036.1:0-12894 GCA_045537865.1 Faecousia sp.
GAACTGAAGTACGTTAAGGATGTTGTTGTTAAGACCGCTGACGCTGAAATCGCAGCTGCTGGCATCGAGCTGAAGTACGAGGTTGGTACCATGATCGAGATCCCCAGAGCTTGTCTGACTGCTGACGAGATCGCTAAGGAAGCTGAGTTCTTCTGCTTCGGCACCAACGACCTGACTCAGATGACCTTCGGCTTTAGCCGTGACGATGCAGGTAAGTTCCTGAACGCTTACTACGATGCCAAGATCTTCGAGAACGATCCCTTTGCTAAGCTGGATCAGAACGGCGTTGGCCAGCTGATGGAGATGGCAATTGCCAAGGCTAAGGCTACCGGCAACAGCCTGCACTACGGCATCTGCGGCGAGCACGGCGGCGACCCCGTCTCCGTTGAGTTCTGCCACAAGATCGGCCTGGACTATGTTTCCTGCTCTCCCTTCCGTGTTCCCATCGCTCGTCTGGCTGCTGCTCAGGCTGCTATCAAAACTGGGGAGGCCTAAGCTGTACTTCGAATTTTCCATCGATTTCGAGGAAGCACAGAAGTATAGACGTGCCAACGGACAGATTCTCCGCCGCAACCAGTGGCAAGATCTGACCTGTCAGGTTTATATCTAAATAAATGGCAATGCGCCTACCGTTTTCGGACGGTAGGCGCATTTTTTCTGTCGGCGACGGAAATCGCCGTGTTTTTTTGGCTTTGTAGCCGTTTGTGGAACCGGCGCCCTAGGAACCCTCGCCGGAAAAATCTGTGTCGGCTACAAAGGCGAGTGTTGACGGCACTATGTTTTTGGGTGTGGATGATCGGACCGAACCTACATCCTATTGCAGAGGAGCCTAAGGGTAATATTACCTAGTGAGGGGCATGTATTATCCTTTAGAAACTGCTTATTTCAAACCTTAACTGTTTTCTGTGAGTTTCCTGTCTTTCGAGAGCTTCTATGCACAGATAGTAGAATTTCTCACGTTTTTATGATATACTTTATTTAGCAAAACAGCGGGATAAATTCCAAAAGACCGGAGGTTTTTCCCGGTAAGTAGGATGTTATGGAAGAAAGAGGTATGAATATGAGTAAACTGATCGTCCTGGGAACAGGAAATGCAATGGTAACGAACTGCTATAACACTTGTTTTGCTGTGTCCTGTACAAACGGGGAACATATTCTTGTGGATGCAGGTGGAGGAAATGGAATCCTGGTTCAGATGAAAAAGGCGAAAGTCGAGCCGAATACAATTCATCATCTGATCGTTACCCATGAGCATTGCGATCACCTTCTAGGCGTTGTCTGGGTTGTTCGGAAAATTGGAACAATGATGCTCGGCAATAAGTATACAGGCCAGTTGCATATATATTGCCATCGGGCACTTTGTGAAACAATTGTCACGTTGGCAACACTGACATTGCAAAAGAAGTTTGTCAATTTGTTTGGTGACCGGATGATCCTTCATAGCATTGAAAATGGTACGAAAATGGAATTGGCAGGCCAGAAAGTAGAGTTTTTTGATATTTATTCCACAAAAGCTCCTCAGTTTGGATTTTCTATGGTAACAGCAGAAGGCAAAAAGGTCACCTGCTTGGGAGATGAACCCTATAATCCGTTGTGCCGCAGCTTTGTGGAAGGAAGCGAGTGGCTTCTGTGTGAAGCGTTTTGCCTGTACAGTCAGCGGGACCGGTTTAAGCCTTACGAAAAGCACCACAGCACGGTGCGTGAGGCATGCCAGCTTGCGCAGGAGCTGGAGATTCCCCATCTCGTTCTCTGGCACACAGAGGATGAAAACTATTCCCAGAGAAAGACGATGTACATGGAAGAGGGTCGGGGCTATTACAACGGAGACCTTCATGTCCCCTATGATCTTGAAGAAATCAATTTGGCATAAAAATCTCCCCATAGTGCGAATTTGCACTATGGGGAGATTTTTACCTTCTATCAGTCATAAACGCCCTGCATGTATTTTTTCAGCAGCTCCACATCGTTTGTGGATGCCAGCATTTTCATTTTCTTATCCTCGGCGGCGCTAACTTTTTTGCAGTTTTCCAGCACTTGCTGCAGATAGGCCCGGGGGAATTTGACAGCACCGTTCTCGTCCATGTGAATGATCTCACCTGGTGCCACGTCCATGCCGCAGATACTTACCGGGGTGTTGACAGCCTTAACACCCATAGGGCCGTGTCCGGGAGATGCACCGGTCAGCATGTACTGAATTCCCAGGCCCCGCACTTCGTCAATGTCCCGGGATGGGCCATCGGAAATGATGCCCACACAGCCTACGGATTTGAAGGCGGTTGCCATATTGCCGCCGCACAGGCCGTTTTTCCGTTTGTAATTCTCAGGATAGTCCTGCTTGATCAGCAAAACCACAGGCTTGGGAGAACGGTCAATGGCATCCAGAACATCGCCCACGGTGGGACCGTTTTTGAAATTGGGATCGGGAATACCATAGGTACAGGTCACTGCATAGCCACAGGTTCGACCCAGTTCCGGATACATAGCCCGGAGGCTGTCGTCGGTATACCAGTTGGTATCCCAGGGATGATACAGGCTCAGACAGGTAGCCTTACCGGGATAGGTCGCCACTACATTGGTGATGGTAGGCGTATCATAGTTTTCCAGTTCCTTGATGATGGCAAGTTCTTCTTCCATGGTCAGCAGTTCTTTCATAATGGCCTCCGTTTCTTTTTATAGTATCGTTTGGTTACACAGCCAGCAATCCAGCGGCCATCATAACACATACGAGCAAAAACATGGTTGCGATAGAGCACAGACTGGTCCAGACCACAAGCTGGGTACCCAGCTGCTGGTCATTGCCCATTTGTCCCGCCATGATGGCGCTGGATACAGCGGCAGGGGTTCCGAACAGGGCGATCAGAGCAGGATATTCGTTGACACCGAAGTTTAGGATCGGTGTGTATCGGCTCAGCAGAACGGCGGTGCCGATGGCCAGCACGGGTGCTACGATGATGCGCCAGAGGGTACCGGTAACGATTTCCCGCAGCATGCCTTTGGAAGCGGAGAAATCAAACTCTGCGCCCAGAATCATCAGTGCAAACGGAGACGCCATGGCTTTGATGTTGCTCAGGGTCGTGTAAAGGAATTTCAGCTGGTTATTCAGAGCAAAGACTACCCGGCCAAAAAAGCGAATCTGCAAAGCCCGGAGCAGGAGAAACACCATGCCGACCACAATACCGTCGATAATGGGATTTTTGGCGATATTCTTTAGAATGCTGCCAATGCTGACCTTGTGGGCATCGTCCGGCTTCACAAAGATGGTGAGGGAAATGACGGCAAGGACATTCATCACAGGCAAGGTGAATGCAGATACGATAGCACTGGTGGCAATGGCTTCGGTACCACCCAGTACACTTGCAAGAGACAGCCCCATGATGGCCGTGTTGCTGCGGAATGTGGCCTGAAGGATAACACCTCTGCGTTCAGGAATATTCGTTGTCGCAACTGCAGTGCCTAAACCAAGAACGAAAATAATAAGCAGCATGGTAACGCAGAAAATTACCACATCCCAGCGAATCACGTCAAAGCTTTCGATATTGTAAACATTGACGAACAGCATGCAGGGCATGAGAACTTTGAAACTGAACTTACTGCCTATGCGGATAAACTCCCTGGACAGGAAGCCTGTTCGCTGTAGAATGTAGCCCAAAAGTGTCATCAGCATCACAGGAAAAACGGCATTTACGGCTGTTTCCAGAATATGTAGCAATTCCATAGTGCCTATACCTCACTTTATCTTTTTTACAGGAAACTCCCGACCTATACTGAATTGACAGCGCGGAAGCTGCGCAGGATGTTTTGCATACTTCGGTTGATATGCTCCGCCATCACATCTCCGGCGGCATTCGCATCGCCCGCACACATGTGAGTCAGCATTTCCCGATGCTCTTGGATAGACAATCTTTCATGTTCCGGATCACGGCCAGTATTTCCGCTGGAGGGACCATTCCATAGAGAACAGAGCAGATCGTACAGCTTCTGGTTATCCGCGGCGCGCCAAATCTCCATATGCAGGCGCTGGTTGTAGCTGCGGTATTCGTCCTCGCTCATGGCGGTCATGTGTGCTTCCGCCCACTCCTGAAGGGAAAGAAGCTTGGGCATATCCACCTGGTGCTGAACAGCACGCTTTACAGCTTCGCTTTCCAGCAAACAGCGAAGTTCAAAATGGTTTTGAATAAACTTTTCATCAATTTCAACGACGATGGCGCCACGGTTCATCCGCAGCTCCAGCAGCCCCTCGGCGGCAAGCGCCTGAAAGGCTTCTCGCACCGGAGTTCGGGACACACCCAGCTTTGCGGCAGTATCCGTTAAACTCAGCTCTTCGCCAGGGCTAAACTCACCGGCCAGCAATGCTTTCCGCAATATTGCGGTGACCCGCAGCCGGATGGGGAGTACTTCGATGGTTTCCATTCCTTTCACCTCATGTTTTATGATAACACACGGTAAAAGAAGATGTCAACGAATGAATATCGTATACGATATTTTGCACAAATGGAAATTGGAAAGTCCGACAATATGCTGAATTGTTGGTGCTGGAGAGTTCTTTTCTTGCAAAGAGGGGTAAGCCTGTGGTATGCTGAAGGCAAGATCGAATATTGTATACGATATTCAAAATTATAAAAAGGAGTGAACTGGATGCACGCAATTGAAAAAATTCTGGCCAAGAATGCCGGGCGGGAATCTGTAAGAACCGGCGAGATCGTCTATGCCAAGGTGGATTTTGCCGAGATCAACGACTTGTACCTGCAAACCGTATATTCCTTCTATGAAATGGGCGGCGATAAGGTCTGGGATAAGTCCCGGGTCGCTTTCTGCTTTGACCATTATGCACCCTCTCCTACTATCAAAACCGCTTCCAATCATAATGAAATGCGGGAATTTGCCAGAAAGAATGATTTGACCTATCACTTTGATGTAGACTGCGGTGTCTGCCATCAGGTCATGGCAGAGGCCGGTGTGATTTATCCCGGTATGATCGTTGTGGCTACCGACAGCCACACCACCACACACGGTGCCTTCGGTGGCCTGGGTACCGGCTGCGGTGCAACGGATATGGCCTGCATCCTGATGACCGGCGAAATGTGGTTCCGGGTTCCCGAGATCATCGAGATCCGTCTGGAGGGGCAGCCTCAGAAGGGTGTCTATCCCAAGGATGTGATTCTGACTGTACTGGGCGAAATCAAGGCCGATGGCGCAGTCTATAAGTGTATTGACTTTACCGGCAGCTATGTAGACGCTTTGGGTGTTTCCGGCCGTATGACCATCTGCAATATGGCGGTGGAGATGGGTGCGAAGACCGCATATATGCAGCCCAACCAAGAGGTTCTCGAGTATGTTGCTGCCCGGGCTGTTCGTCCTTACGAGGTCATGCATACGGATCCCGACTTTGTTTACGCCGAGAGTCATGTGTTTGATGTCAGTGCCATGGAGCCTGTGGTATCCTGCCCCCATGATGTGGATAATGTCCATCCCATCACAGGGGTCGCTGCACAGAAGATTCCTCTGAATCAGGCTTACATCGGCAGCTGTACCAATGGCCGGACAGAAGATATTGCCCAGGCAGCCGCGATCCTGAAGGGCAAAAAGATTCCTAAGTACTCACGCTTGCTGATAGTTCCCGCTTCCAAGGACGTAATGCAGGAGTGCATCGACAAAGGCTACTTGCAGGATCTGATTGCAGCGGGTGCGACGCTGGTTTCCCCCGGCTGTGCTGCATGCCTGGGCACCCATGAGGGTGTCCTTGCCCCTGGCGAAGTTTGCATCACCTGCACCAACCGGAATTTCAAGGGCCGTATGGGCTCCAATCAGGCGCAGCTGTATCTGGCCAGTCCTTCTACCGTGGCTGCCAGCATTCTGAATGGATACATTACCGATCCGAGACCGTATCTCGACTGAGAAAGGAGAGTGCGCTATGAAAACTGAATTGTGTGGAAAAGTCCTGGTCGTAGGCAACAACATCGACACCGACATCATCTATCCGGGACGCTTTCTGGAACTGACCGATCCAAAGGAAATTGGCAGCCACTGTCTGGCAGGTATCTCTGAAGACATCGGCCCCAACTTCCCCCAGGGTGGTATCGTGGTGGCGGGAACCAATTTTGGCTGCGGTTCCAGCCGTGAGCATGCCCCCATTGCATTGATCAACATGGGTGCCAGCGCTGTGCTTGCCGACAGCTTTGCCCGAATCTTCTTCCGTAATGGAATCAACCTGGGCCTGCCGCTGATTGTCTGCAAGGGAATTGCACAGCATGTTCAGGATGGCCAGACGATCCGGCTGAACATCCTTGCGGGAACTGTCACGATTGAGGAAACTGGAGAAGTTCTTCAGGCAGAGGCTTTGGGAGATAAGGCTATGGAGATCCTCTCGGCCGGTGGTATCAAACCCATGATGCGGGAAAAATTTGGGAAATAAGCAAACGTACAGCCCCACTTTTCAAAAGTGGGGCTGTATCTTTATTTTTTCAGCCGGTACAGGATCCGGGGGCGTCCGCCGGTCTCGTAGTCTATGGAACTGTCCAGATGTCCGATTTCAATCAGGTAGTTGAGGTAATTCCGTACAGTTACCTTCGACAAACCGGAGGCGGAGGAAATGCTTTCGCAGGTGTGGGGCCCCTGCAAATCGCTCCGAAGATGATTTTCGATGGACTGCAGCGTCTTGGCATTCAGCCCTTTTCGCAGATCACGGAGAACCGATTCCGCTGGGGGATCATTGCTCAGAAGCTGATCTACCACGGCCTGATCAGCTTTGGTGCTGCTCTTGACCAGTGAAACTTTGGATAGGTATTTTTGCACGGCCTCCTGAAGTCGTGGGAAAGCAAAGGGCTTGATGATGTAATCCTCGATACCCAGCAGCAGTGCCTCTTCCACCACATTCATCTCAGTGGCGGCAGTAATCATAATGACAGCAGTTTGGATGCCACTGCCCCGAATATTGCGCAGCAATTCCAAACCATTGAGCATAGGCATATACACATCCACGATGGCTAGATCAATGCTGTTGCCTTTTAAAAAAGCCAGAGCATCTCTGCCATTGGAAAACACACCTTCCACTTTCAGTTGTGGAAGCTGGGATAAGTACTGTGCATTCAGTTGTGCGACCATGGGATCATCTTCTACAATAATTACTCGGACCATGGGCCATATCCTCCCCGTTCATTGGTGAAAATCAAGGTAAAGGTGGTGCCGTCACCAGGCTCGGAATCCACTTCCATGCTGCCGTTATGGCTCTCAACGATGCCCCGAATCAGACTCATACCGACGCCGCGGCCTTCTGTGGCTTTCGTACTGAAACCCAGGTCATAAATGTGGGGCATATGCTCTGGGTCAATACCGATACCGGAGTCGGAAATCAAGATCAGCAGCCCATTTTCATCCTCAGTGATCTGCAGCACGATGTTTCTTGTTCGTTCATCGGAAACGGCATTCACAGCCTCAATGGCATTTTCCAGAAGATTGCCAACGACGCTGACCAACTCTGCGGTGTTCAAATATCGGCTGTGTTCCGGCAGGCTGGAGTTGGCGAGCAGCGTCAGGTGGATATCCAACTCCCGCATGTTATCCAGCTTTCCGAGAATGAGTGCGGCCACATTTGCATTGTGGATCAGCTGCATCACCGGAGTAATGAGCTGCGCGTTGATCACAGATACGGTACCAATATAGTTCAGCGCTTCCTGAGGCTGGTTCATTTGCAGCAATCCTGAGATTACCTGGAGCTTGTTGCTGAATTCGTGGTTATTTGCCCGCAGTGCAGAAATAATGTGCCGGGTTCCGTTCAGCTGCTCTGCCCGGCGGAATGCTTCGCTCTTATCCTTCAGGATCAGAACCTGCCGTGCCCAGCGACTGGAGGTTTCCAGGCGAATAGAGTTGATCAGAAGATTGGGCCGGTTTGTGGGCAGGTCTTCGCCGCTGACTTTCAGCAGGCTCTCACCGGATTCACTGCGCAGAAGATCATCCACCGATTGACCCAGCAGCAGTTCATCCCGCCGTCCCAGAGCCTTGGTGGCAGCCTGATTTACCAGGCGGATGTTTCCGGACGAATCCAGAGAAATGATACCCTCATCCAGGCTGTTCAGGATATCGTTCTGGGTCAGGTATGTACGAAGCAGATCCTCTGGCTTGGCACCGCGAAGGGTACGCTGCAGGTAGGCGGCAAGGCCCGTGGAGAAAACCAGCGTGCAAACCGTCAGGATAATCAGAAGATTCAGGTAGGTAGTTGTAATGTTGCTGCGCAGCTGCTCCAATCGGTCCTGGGTGGTACTGGCCATAACAAAGCCCAGAACATTTCCATCATCATCAAAAACGGGGCTGAAGGAACGGTGCTGAAAACCCATGGTGCCGGTTGCATCTGAAATGTAGGATTCACCCGCCAGCGCGCGGTGTTCATCACCGCCTACAAATTTCTGACCAATTCGTTCGCGGACAATGTGGTATACCCGAATAGAATCGCTGTTTGCGATGGAGATGATGTCAAGATCATTGGTCTTTTCCACCAGCACATCAAGATATTCTACCATTTCCTCATTGAGTGTGCTGGTGACCAATGCCTGTTTTACGGAACTGTTTGCTGCAAGTGCAGCAGTGGTGGAGGTCAGGCTGTTGTCGATCTTGTCCTGAAGGGTATCCAGGGAATACCGCAAGGTAAGGCCCAGCGTGATGCTCATCAAGACCAACCAAACTATTAAGATCACACAAGTGGCCTGCGCAAAGAAAGGGAGTGTATAGCTTTTCTTGTTTGAAGCAGCCACTTGTTTCATGGTTATACCTCCGGAATGCTTTGTTTACTATATATTACCACTATTCTCTTTTGACTGCAATCGGCAAAGCGAAATGCTTACTTTTTTTACTTACTTAACTCTTATTTTACTTACTTTACTTGCTTTACTTTCCAAAGACTTCTCAAACCAACGGTATTAATGTATAGTGTAATATACACAAAAAACTGGCAAACGCAGTCGGTGTTTTGTTGATAATGTCAAAGAAGAAAGAGGAGGATTATTATGGATTACGCAAAAGAATCCTTGCGTCTCCATGGCGAGTGGAAAGGCAAGATTGAGGTAGTTGCCACCGTACCTGTAGCTACCAAGGATGACCTGTCCCTGGCATACACTCCCGGTGTTGCACAGCCCTGCGTGGAGATCAACAAGGACATCAATAAGTCCTATGAGCTGACCCGCCGTCATAATCTGTGTGCTGTTATCACCGACGGTACCGCGGTTCTGGGTCTGGGTGACATCGGTCCCGAAGCCGGTATGCCCGTTATGGAAGGCAAGTGCGTTCTGTTCAAGGCCTTTGGTGATGTGGATGCATTTCCCCTGTGTATCAAGAGTAAGGATGTTGACGAGATTGTCAACACCGTCTACATGATCTCCGGCTCCTTCGGCGGTGTCAACCTGGAGGATATTTCCGCACCCCGCTGCTTCGAGATCGAGCGCAAGCTGAAGGAAAAGTGCGATATTCCCATCTTCCACGATGACCAGCATGGTACCGCTGTTGTTACCCTGGCAGGTCTGACCAATGCGCTAAAAGTCGTGGGCAAAAAGAAGGAAGAGGTCAAGATCGTCACCTCCGGTGCCGGTGCTGCTGCCATCTCCATCGTCAAGCTGTTGCTGGCTGCCGGATTCAAGAACATCGTCATGACCGACCGTACCGGTGCTATCTATGCCGGCCGTGAAAACTTAAACTGGATCAAGAAGGAAATGGCAGAGGTCACCAACCTGCAGAAGGAGACCGGTAAGCTCTGTGATGTGGTCAAGGGCGCTGATGTATTCATCGGTGTTTCTGCTCCAGGCACTCTGACTGTGGATATGGTTAAGACTATGAACAAGGATGCTATCATCTTTGCTTGTGCTAACCCCACTCCCGAAATCTTCCCCGATGATGCCAAGGCAGGCGGCGCCCGCGTGATCTCCACCGGCCGTTCCGACTACCCCAACCAGATCAACAACGTTCTGGCATTCCCTGGTATTTTCCGCGGTACCTTCGATGTTCGCGCTTCCGATATCAACGAAGAGATGAAGATGGCCGCCGCTATGGCGCTTGCCGGTCTGATCGCTGATGATGAGCTGAGCGAAGAGTACATCATTCCCAAGGCTTTCGATCCCAGAGTCGGTCCCACCGTCGCCAAGGCTGTTGCTGAGGCTGCACGTGCTACCGGTGTCGCTCGGATTTGATTGCATAGAAGAGAACAAAAATAAAGAGGAGGAGCATTATGTCTAACAACACTTTGCAGAAGAAGCCTTACCAGCTCTTCAATCTGCCCTGGTATCTGTTCGCCATTTTCGCAGTGGTCGTTCTGATTGCCACCTATGTGGGCGTTCTGCCTGCCGGTATGGCTGGTTGCTTCGCAGTCATGATCGTCATCGGTACCATCTTTAACGAAATCGGTGACCACACCCCCATCGTCAAGAGCTACCTTGGCGGCGGCGCTATCGTCATCATCTTTGGCTCCGCAGCACTGAACTACTTCAAGGTTCTTCCTGAGGATGTCATCGCCAACATCACTTCCTTCTTCAAGCCCACCGGCGCATTCCTGGACTTCTATATTGCAGCCCTGATCACCGGCTCTATTCTGGGCATGAACCGCAAGCTGCTGGTTAAGGCAGCTGCCCGTTACTTCCCCGCTATCTTCGGCGGCCTGGCACTGTCCTTCCTGCTGTGCGCAGTTCTGGGTCAGGTCATGGGCTTCGGCTGGGCAAGAGCTCTGCTGCTGATCGCTCTGCCCATCATGGGCGGCGGCATGGGCGCTGGCGCTACCCCCCTGTCCAAGATTTTTGAGACCTCCGGCACTATGACCGCTGACGAGGCTCTGTCCGTCATGACTCCCGCTGTTGCCATCGGCAACGCCATCTCCATCGTCATCGCTGGCCTGATCGTTAAGATCATCGTCGACAAGAAGTGGAATGGTCAGGGCGCTCTGATGCAGTCCGGTTCCATCGATCCTGCTGAGCTGGAGATCTCCCCCGAGATGCAGGCAAAGCGCGACGACATCAAGATCACCAACCTGGGCATCGGCGTTCTGGTTTCCACCTCTTTCTTCGCATGGGGCTTCATCCTTGCCAAGATCTGGAGCCTGTTGGTTCCCTCCGTTTCCATCCACGCTTACGCATGGATGATCATCACCGTTGCGATCTGCAAGATCACCAATTGCCTGCCTGAAAAAATCGAGATCGCCTGTTATCAGTGGTTCCAGTTCATCATGAAGAATCTGACCACCACCCTGCTGGTCGGTATCGGTATCTGCTATCTGGATCTGAATCAGGTCATTGTGAGCCTGAACCTGACCTACTTCGTGTTGTGCCTGGTCACCTGCCTGGGTGCATTCTTCGGTGCATTCTTCATTGGTAAGCTGGTTGGTTTCTACCCCGTCGAGGCTGGTATCACCGCTGGCCTGTGCATGGCCAACATGGGCGGCACTGGCGACGTTGCCGTTCTGTCCGCTTCTGACCGCATGGAGCTGATGCCCTTCGCACAGATCTCCTCCCGTCTGGGCGGTGCTGTCATCCTGCTGCTGGGTAGCCTGATGCTGTCCCTGATGGCCGGATTCCTGTAAGAATCACGCATAAATTACCGGGCGCTGCTGGAAGGCAGCGCCCATTCCCAAAGGAAGAACCCCGGTTCTCCCCTTGGGAATGGGCAGAAAAGGAGTAATGTTATGAATTGTATCAAATGCGGCAGTGCTTGTCAGGACTACCACTTTCGGGTGCTGCAGGTTCAGACCCTCCACATCCGGGATTTCGGAAAAAACAGCCGGGTTCAGACCCTGGGTGATTTTGAGGAATATGATGTATGCGCTTCCTGCGCTGAAGCAAAATATCAGTATTATTTGAATGACCGTGCCGCCTTCCTGAAAAGTATCCTTCTTTACGGCGGCCTGATGGTGGTCGGCCTGATTTTGGCTGTGGCTTTCTGGAACGGTGAGGGTGTGTTCCGTCTGGCCGGTCTCGGCATGCTGGTAGGCGGCGGACTTTGCCTGTTCAACGGTCTGCAGCTGGCCACCAGAAAAAAGCGGGAGCTGCTTGCCATGCCCAAAGAAAAGGCTCTGTATCGCTGTGCTTGGGAATGCATGGTGGATGGTGCCCCCAAGAAGCACGATATCAATGATGTCACCTATATTCCTGTGGACGAAGAAACACTGGCCCGGAAAAACGGCGATCTGATGCTCCTCTATGACTTGCTGCCGGAAATTGCAGTTGAGGCACATAAACGTATCCACAGTCAGGAAGAATAAAATACCTGATGACAGAATTTTTGCTAAACCAGAAAGATGCTCCGCTCTTTCTCCTCTCCCAATAACCCAAGGTAATGGGCACTGCTTATGCAGTGCCCATTACCTGTGCTACATAGGAACTACTCCCCGTAGTTTATTTAAGAATAACGGCATTACAGGATTTATACAAATTGTTTATAGAACGTTCATACAATTTCGACAGGATGCTCTCAGAAAATTGAATACATCAATGCTAAAATTCAACCATTCTAACCCATAAGAAATGAGAAACCAAGCGAAAGGGCGAATGGAAATGCGGGATCTCATGATTGGGGTTCCGCATTTTTCATATATACACAGGAGGTTTAGTCAATTGGAACAGTATGTTTTTCGAAGGTGAGTGTTTCTTTTCTGCTGTAAACTTTTGAAAGGAGAAACAACACTGAAAGATAAAGTTGAAGTAATCAAATACTCAGAAGTAGAACTGCAACAGGTGCAGTGGCTCTGGAAACCATACATACCATTCGGAAAGCTCACCATCATACAGGGTGATCCCGGTGAGGGAAAGACAACACTGGCGCTGCGGTTGGCGGCAGCCTGTTCAACCGGTACTCCTCTGCCAGGAATGGAACCAGTGGAACCATTCAATGTGATCTACCAAAGTGCAGAGGACGGAATGGGTGATACCA
>JAZSQH010000079.1:0-3049 GCA_045537865.1 Faecousia sp.
GAGGGGAGCGAGTGGCCGGGGTCGGTGTGCAACGAAGCCGCACCGTCGGCAAGGCGCACACCGGGCACCCCAACAGGAACGTCAAGCAGCGTCTAACATATTCTCAATGAATATTCCATATCCCATCGTTGGATCGTTTACAAGAACGTGGGTAACCGCACCGATCAGCTTGCCGTTTTGAATGATGGGACTGCCGGACATGCCTTGGACGATGCCGCCGGTGGCGGACAGCAGCGCCGGGTCGGTGACTTTTAGCAATAAATTCCGGGAGCGGGCGCCGGTGTTGGCATAGATTTTGAGAATCTCCACAGAATACTCCTTAGGGGCGCTGCCGGCTACGGTGGAGCGAATGGTGGCTTTGCCCGGGTGGACTTCCTCCGCTTCTGCCGCCGGCAAAGCGGCAGTTTTGCCGTTAATGCCATCGCCGAATACACCTTGGGCGGTATTTTTATCCAAATTGCCGGTGGGGTCATTGTCCGTTACTGTGCCTAACAGCTGTCCCGGTGTACCAATTTTGCCTTTTTTTACACCGCTGATCCGGGCGTTATACACGTCGCCGCCGGTCATGGTCAAAAGTTTGCCTGCCGTATCGTTGATGCCGTGACCCAGTGCGCCGAAGTCACCGTCCGGGGTGTAGTAGGTCACTGTGCCAAGACCGGTAGTGCCTTGCCGCAGGTAGACGCCCAGCTTTTTGCCGTTTTCCGTGTCCGTGGGGCGCAGGGCGATGGCTTTGGTCTTGCCGTCACGCTGGACGGAAAGACGCACGGCGCCGTCTGTGTTTTTCAGTGCGGCCTGCACGTCTGCTACGCAGTGGATGGGGTTGCCGTCAATGGCGATCAGGCGGTCACCGGATTGCAGTCCGGCGGAGATCGCCGCCTGACCGATGTTGGGGTCAATGTCCGTTACCGTTACCGTATCGTCCTGCAGGCGCATGCCTACCACTTCGCCGCCGGGTATCAGCAAGGTGGCGGCGCCGGCGGTTTGTGTCAGCATATATAAGGATAGAAAAACCGTTGCAAAACAGATTATTTTTCGTTTCATTTTCAAGACCTCCTTGCCTTTTTAATATTCCAAGCCGCAAGCAGGATAACCGATGAAAAAAGGTGGGGTTTTGGGAGATCTTTACAATTTTCAATGGACAATCGATAATGGATATTTACCTTGGTTGACGGGAAATAATTGTGCATTTACCTATTGACACGGTGGGTTAATAATGGTATATTACCTATGCAATTACTAGGCAAATAAATTGGAGTGATACGATGCAAGTTTACGCAGATAACGCAGCAACCACAAAAATGAGCAAAATTGCCATTGACGCTATGCTGCCCTATATGGATTCCGTGTACGGAAACCCCTCGAGTTTGCACACCATGGGTCAGGAGGCAAAGGAAGCTTTGGAAGCTGCCCGGCAGAGTGTTGCGGACTGCCTTGGCTGTGAGGCAAGAGAAATTTATTTTACCTCCGGCGGCAGTGAGGCAGACAATCAGGCTATTATTTCCGCTGCCCGGCTGGGTGAAAGAAAAAACAAAAAGCATATTATTTCCACCGCATTTGAGCATCATGCGGTTTTGCATACTTTGCAAAAGCTGGAAAAAGAGGGTTTTGAAATCACCCTTTTGGATGTGGCTAACGGTCACAATGTAACAGCCCAGCAGGTGGCGGACGCCATTCGTGAGGATACCTGTCTGGTGACCTGCATGTATGCCAACAACGAGATCGGCTCTGTGCTGCCCATCGCCCAGATCGGCGCCGTGTGTAAGGAAAAGGGCGTGCTGTTCCACACCGATGCGGTGCAGGCGGCGGGTCATTTGGAAATTGATGTAAAGGCGCAGAACATCGATATGCTCAGCTTGTCCGGTCATAAGTTCCACGGCCCCAAGGGCGTGGGCGCGCTGTATGTCCGCCGGGGTATTCTGCTGCAGAACCTCATCGAGGGCGGCGCCCAGGAGCGTGGCAAGCGTGCCGGCACGGAGAACATCCCCGGTATTATGGGTCTGGCGGCGGCGCTGAAAGACGCTTGCGAGAATATGGCAAAAAATGCAGAAAAAGTTACCCAAATGCGGGACAAGCTCATCGCCGGACTTTCTCAGATTCCCCACAGCGCCCTCAACGGCGACCCGGTGAATCGTCTGCCCGGTAACGTCAGCTTCTGCTTTGAGGGCATCGAGGGCGAGAGCTTGCTGCTTCTGCTGGATGCCAAGGGCGTGTGCGCCAGCTCCGGCTCTGCCTGCACCTCCGGCAGCCTTGACCCCAGCCATGTGCTGCTGGCAATCGGCAGAGTGCATGATGTTGCCCACGGCTCGCTGCGGCTTTCCGTGTGCCACTACAACACCGACCAGGAAGTGGAGCATATTCTGAAAGTCGTCCCCGAAGTGGTTGGCTATCTGCGTTCCATCAGCCCGGTGTGGCGTGATCTGCAGACCGGCAAGAGAGAATATATTTTATAATTGACAATGGATAATGGATAATGGACAATGGGGAGCGATGGGAGCGCTGCCGGGGGCAGAAAAAGCGACCTGAGCGAGTGGCCGCGGTCGGCAGATGAGGAAGGCGCGCCGTCGCCGACGAAGATGCCGGGATACCGCAACAGGGGAGCGATGGGAGCGCTGCCGGGCAGGTGCAGGGCGATGACAAATATGTTGGTGCGAGTCTGTTTGTGGACACCGTCCGCCAAGGGACAATATTTTGAGGTAATAAAATGGAGAAAGCAGTTCAGGAAAAGAGTTTTGCGTTTGCTGTCCGCGTAGTAAATTTGTGCCGATACTTGCAGAGTGAGCATAAGGAGTTTATTCTAACAAAACAACTGATGCGCAGCGGCACCAGCATTGGTGCAAATGTGTCAGAAGCACAACAAGCACAGAGCAAGCTGGACTTTGTTCACAAAATCAATATTGCGCTGAAAGAAGCATGCGAAACAAATTATTGGCTGCGTTTGCTGCATGCGACACAGTTTCTAAACAAACAAGAATATGAATCAATTATTGCCGATTGCTCGGAAATGGAAAGATTATTGATTGCAATTACCAAGACTGCAAAACAATAATTG
>JAZSQH010000015.1:0-4377 GCA_045537865.1 Faecousia sp.
CCTTCCCGATACTCTTGGGGAGTGCGTACATCCAAAAGGACCGCTCCATCGGTATTACGGTACTCCATGACACCCTTATTGATGTCAGGCTGTTTCAAAAAATCAAAGAATCCCATAATCTTGCCTCCTTGTTTTTCTTTATGGTCTTATTATAATCCGGGAAACCCCGGTCTTCCGTGATGACATCACCTAATCGGAAAATACGTAAAAATCTGCCGGACTTTTCATCCGGCAGATTTTGCTTATCCAGTTACGATTTCTCCCGGCCAATCGTTGATGCCGCCAAATTCCACAATGTTGGTGTAACCCAGCGCCACCAGCTTTTCAGATGCCTGCTTGCTGCGGTTGCCGCTTCGGCAATACACCAGGATCAGCTGATCCTTATCCGGCAATTCCGGTATTTCATCTGTACCGATGGTTTCATTGGCAACATTGATTGCTCCGGGAATATGCTTCTCCGCAAATTCCTCCGGTGTGCGTACATCCAGAATAATATAGCCGGAGCCTTCTTCCATCATGGTTATGGCCTCATCCATATTGACCTGGCGGTAGGTAATTTCTTCCGCAGGTGCAGCGCAGCCTACCAGGAGAAGTGCCGCCAGGAAAATCGGCAGAATCCTTTTCATAGTCGGTACCTCCTTGATTGATCTTTGTGGGCCTAGTATATATTTCTATTGGATACTTTTCTGTGATAACATCACCTTAAATTACACCGAAGCAAATTTATGCGGTACGCACCGCTGCGGCGGTGCAGCGAGTTTCCTCGGGCAACTTCAGATCCGGGATGAAGTAGTCTCCAGAGCGGATGTATGGGATATTCATATTCTTTCCTCCTTTGTTTGGTTTCTACCTAGATTCTACAGGAGAAAAGAAAAACTGACAAATGTACAAAGAAAAGCCTTCATATGCAGCAATACCTCCCGGGAGCATTCCCGGGAGGTGTCTGACGAAACAGATTATTCGATTTCCAGGCGTCTGCCTTCCGGTAGGCGCTGTTCCAGCTTGGGCAGGGTCAGACGCAGAACGCCGTCCACATACTTAGCTTTGATCTTATCGGCATCTACGCCGGAGATGTCAAAGCTTCTGGTATAGGAGCCATAGGAACGTTCCATACGGATCACTTTGTCCTTCTTGTCCTTTTCCTCCACCCTGGATTTGCGCTCGGCCCGGATGATCAGAGTGTCATTCTGGATATCCAAAGTGATATCCTTCTTCTCAAAACCGGGTAGGTCAGCCTCCAGCAGGTAGTGGTCGCCCTCGTCCGTCACATCGGTGCGGAACTGTGCAAAGGCAGGCGTGTCAAAGAAGCTGCCGAAAGGTCTTCCGAAAAAGGCTTTTTCAAATTCCTCCATCTCCCGCCAGGGGTTAAAAGTGGTCATATCCTGATTACGTCTTGTAAGTCCAAACATAGTAATACCTCCTGTGTTTTATGATATTATATGCCGACTTGTGTAGGTCATACGGCAAGGTCGGCACTTGCCGAGCCCAGTACGCGTTTTTGCTGATCAGCCTATTCTTGCTTACTGTCTGTATTATAAGCCCTTGAAGACCCAAATGTGTGACGAAAGTGTAAATTTTAGCACTCTCACGCCGAGAGTGCTAAAATTTACATATATCGAAAAGCTAATGGGCCATTTTTTATTTCTCCAATGGTCAAGCTATGTTGTCACTTATGGCACATACACCAAAGCGGTGCGGCACAGTATGCTCAAAAAGTGACATTCCGGAAGAAGGCAATAATTAAATTGATGCCAGGCAATGACAGTTTCCATACATTGTGTGAAAATAATTCGTGAATCCTAATCTCCGGCACCGCCGGTGGTTTTCTTTGTACAAAAATGTAGCGTAGCCCACTCAGGGCTACGCTATTTCTGTAAAAATCTTAGTTTTTAAGATTTTTAACTATAGCACATCAATGATTTGCGTGATATAATGCAATTACAAAGCCAAACGGGAGGTGTGATATGGAAAACCAATTGACTATTGGATCGCTGATTAAACGGCATATTAAAATGCGGGGCAAGACCACGAAGCAAGTTGCTAAAGCGTTGGGAAGAAACTATACAACCTTCTGTGGGATACTCAACCGCAATGCTGTCGATGCAGAATTGCTATTTGAATTGGCGAATTACTGAGATATCGATCTGATATGGATGTCGCAGTTGTTCGACCACCGAAAGGCAATCAGCTCATTAGAACGATATCAAATGCCTCGGATGAATAGCGATTTTCGGAAACATGAGTATGGCGATGCGTGCGTTATCATGGCCGGCGGCGTACTTGTCGCTTGCGCTGCTTTGGCAGTCGTCCTTAAGAAGAAAAAGAACTGATTACCATTTTTATTCCATAGGGAGAACGGAGGGCAAAAGTATGATTGCCGGACTACAAAAAATGACCCTGCTGGATTACCCCGGCAAGGTGGCCTGCACCGTATTTCTGCAGGGCTGTAATTTTGCCTGTCCTTTCTGCCATAACAGCGGCCTTCTGCCCTTTGGCGGCCAGCCTTTTATGGAAGAGGACGAACTGATCGCATTCCTAAAAAAGCGCCAAGGCATCCTGGACGGAGTGTGCATCACCGGGGGTGAGCCCACCATGTATGCTGACCTTGAAAATCTGTTGCGGCAAATCAAGGCCCTGGGCTATGCCGTAAAGCTGGACACCAACGGCAGCAACCCCAAAATGCTGCGCCGCCTGGCAGAAGAAAAGCTGCTGGACTATGTGGCCATGGATGTAAAAAACTGCCCCAGCCGTTATGGGGAAACCGTGGGCGTGCCGGCTCTCCCCCTCACCCCTGTGGAAGACAGCCTGCGGTTTTTAATTGGCGGCAGCCTTCCCTACGAGCTGCGGACAACCCTGGTGCAGCAGCTGCATGATGAGGCGGCCGTCTTGGAAATGGGCCAGTGGCTTTCCTCCCTTGTGCCGGGGTGCAAGCCCAAGATCTTGTATCTGCAAAGCTTTGTGGATCGGGAAAGCGTGGCATTTTCCGGTCTCTCCGCCCCGGAGCCACAGCAACTTTCCCGCTTTTGTCAGCTTTTAGCCCCCTTCGGGGAGCAGGTGTCCCTGCGCGGGCAATAACACAAGATATTGTGTGCGCCAAAAAAATAATTTACAATATATTGTTTGTAATATATTGACAATTTTGTCGAAATAAGCTATAATACGGACGCTGCGACTTTTAAGGTCGTCAGCGTCCGATTATTTATTCGTCAAGTTTACATAGAGGAGGAACAAGCATGTACAAGGTATTAAAGCGTGACGGCATTACCGTCGAATTTGATATTTCCAAGATCAGCGCTGCCATGATCAAGGCTTTTGAGGCATTAGAAAAGAATTATCATCCCAGCGTCATTAACATGCTGGCGCTGCAGGTCAGTGCCGATTTTGAGTCCAAGATCAAGGACGGCTGCATTGCCGTGGAAGATATTCAGGACAGCGTGGAAAAAATTCTGTCCGAGTCTGGCTATGCGGATGTGGCCAAGGCCTACATTCTCTACCGCAAGCAGCGGGAAAAGGTGCGCAATGTAGGCTCTGCCCTGCTCAACTACAAGGATCTGGTGGACAACTATCTGCAGATCAATGACTGGCGCGTTAAGGAAAACTCCACCGTCACCTACTCCGTGGGCGGCCTGATCCTCTCCAATTCCGGTGCCATTTCTGCCAACTACTGGCTCAGCGAAATTTACGATACCGAAGTGGCTGAGGCCCATCGCTCTGCCGCATTGCACCTGCATGACCTTTCCATGCTCACCGGCTACTGCGCCGGCTGGTCGCTAAAGCAGCTGATCCAGGAGGGTTTGGGCGGCGTTCCCGGCAAGATCACCTCTTCTCCTGCCGGCCATCTGTCCACCTTGTGCAACCAGATGGTCAACTTCCTGGGCATCATGCAGAATGAGTGGGCCGGCGCTCAGGCCTTCTCCTCCTTCGATACTTATCTTGCCCCCTTCGTCAAGGCAGATAACCTGACCCAGAAGGAAGTGAAGCAGTGCATCCAGTCCTTCGTTTACGGTGTCAATACTCCCTCCCGTTGGGGCACACAAGCCCCCTTCTCCAACATCACTTTGGACTGGGTCTGCCCCCCCGACCTGGCAGATCAGCAGGCCATCGTGGGCGGCAAGGAACTGGACTTCACCTATGGCGACTGCCAAAAGGAAATGGACATGGTCAACAAGGCCTTCATCGAGATCATGATCGAAGGCGATGCCAAGTCGGATCGTAGCCATGTCGTTCTGTGAGCCAAGGAGTTGTAGTGGGGATTTGTCTTCCTAAGACCGCTTGGCCTCCGACTTTAAGGAGATGGACTTCATCTACGGCGATTGCAAGAAGGAAATGGACATGGTCAACAAGGCCTTCATCGAGATCATGATCGAAGGCGATGCC
>JAZSQH010000048.1:0-20933 GCA_045537865.1 Faecousia sp.
GAGCGTACTCAACTACCTTACGGGTGATCTCGATGTTCTCCTCAAAGGGGTGGGAGGAAGCGTCGATCATAACGGAGGTAAAACCGCCGTCGATACAGCTCTTGCAGGTCTCAAAGCTGTCGCCGTGATCCAGGTGCAGAGCGATGGGGATCTCGGGGCATTCCAGAATGGCAGCCTCTACCAGCTTGGTCAGGTAGGTATGGTTAGCATAGGCACGAGCGCCCTTGGAAACCTGCAGAATAACAGGGGAATTCTCCTCCCGGCAGGCCTCGGTGATGCCCTGCACGATCTCCATATTGTTGACGTTGAAAGCGCCGATAGCGTAGCCACCGTCGTAAGCCTTCTTGAACATTTCGGTTGTAGTTACAAGTGCCATAGTTATGTATCCTTTCGTAACGGGTCTGACCCGGTTATTTACATTTATCATTATAGCACAAAATTCCGGCTTTTCAATAGGAATATTTGTCGCTGAATTTGAGAAAAAGCTATTTACCTTTTGGTAAAAGTGCAGTATAATCAATAGGTAATTACAACTTTAAGGAGTGTTTTCAGATGAAACTGTCCCCTTTGCAGAAAGCAAGATACCAGTATGCACCCAAGCTGCCGGGCATGCTGCGTAACGGCATTTCCGAGATCAGCGTTCAGGTTGGCAACCCCACCCAGAGCGTAGCCGATCAGGAGAAAATTCAGGCGCTGTTCCCCAATGCATACGGCAAGAACGAGATCACTTTCCAGAAAGGTCAGAACACCTCTGCAGCCAAGCAGCAGAAGGTGGCGGTGATCCTTTCCGGCGGTCAGGCACCCGGTGGCCACAATGTTATCTGCGGTCTGTACGATGCCCTGAAGGCTACCAACAAGGATAACCAGCTCTACGGCTTCAAGGGCGGCCCCAGCGGCTTGCTGGAGGACAAGTATCTGATTTTTGACGACGAATATATCGAGCAGTTCCGCAACACCGGCGGTTTTGACATCATCGGCTCCGGCAGAACCAAGCTGGAGACCCAGGAGCAGTTTGCTGTGGTGGCAGAGGTTTGCAAGCGCCACGGGAACAATGCAGTGGTTATCATCGGCGGTGACGATTCCAACACCAATGCCGCTGTGCTGGCAGAGTACTTTGCCGCGCAGAACACCGGCATTCAGGTCATCGGCTGCCCCAAGACCATCGACGGCGACCTGAAAAACGAGGACATCGAATGCTCCTTCGGCTTCGACACTGCAACCAAGACCTACTCCGAGATCATCGGCAACATCGCCCGTGACGCCAACTCCGCAAAGAAGTACTGGCACTATGTCAAGGTCATGGGACGCAGCGCTTCCCACGTGGCTTTGGAGTGCGCGCTGCAGACACAGCCCAACATCTGCCTGATCGGTGAGGAAGTGGCAGAAAAGAAAATGTCTTTGTCCCAGATTGCCGATTATATCGCCGATTCCGTGGAGCGCCGCGCAGCCAAGGGCTGCAACTTTGGCGTTGCTATTATCCCCGAGGGCATCGTGGAGTTCGTTCCCGAATTCTCTAAGCTGATCGCTGAGATCAACGAGCTGCTGGCAGGCGAAAAGACCGCAGCTTTCAATGCGCTGCCCAACTGGGAGGCAAAGTATGCCTTTATCGAAAAGGGTCTGAGCAAGGAGTCTATGGCGGTATTTGCAATTCTGCCCCAGAATATTCAGCAGCAGCTGTTTTTGGAGCGTGACCCCCACGGCAACGTGCAGGTGTCCCTGATCGAGTCCGAAAAGCTGTTCTCCGCCCTGGTGGGCGATAAGCTGGCGCAGCGCAAGGCTGCCGGCACTTACAAGGGTAAGTACGGTGTGCAGCATCACTTCCTGGGTTACGAAGGCCGTTGCGCTTTCCCCTCCAATTTCGATGCTGACTACTGCTACTCCATCGGCTACAATGCCTTTATGCTGATCCAGTACGGCTACACCGGCTACCTGTCCAAGGTCTCCAACCTGGCCGCTCCTGCAGAGGAGTGGGTGGCAGGCGGTATGCCCATCACCAAGATGATGAATATTGAGCGCCGCAACGGCGAGGATAAGCCGGTTATTCGTAAGGCATTGGTAGAGCTGGACGGCAAGCCCTTCGGCTACTTCGCTGCAAGGCGTGAAAAATGGGCAGACGAGACCTGCTTCGTCTATCCCGGCGCGATCCAGTACTTTGGACCTTCTGAAGTCTGCGATGCCACCACCATCACCCTGGCACTGGAAAATTCCTAAGATAATAAGAAAGCGTGCTGTTTTCACAGCACGCTTTTTTTATTTTACAATAACTTTTGCTCACGTTCCTGACAGGTGAACAGAATGACCTGACGGTTATCTGCGTATTCTTTCAACACCGTCAGCGCTTTTGCCAGCCGTTTGTCGTCGAAACGGACAAAGGCATCGTCCAGCACCAGCGGCGCTGTGGGGATCAGCTCCTCCGCCACCGCCAGCCGCAGAGCCAGATATAACTGGTCTGCTGTTCCGTCACTGCGCCAAAGGGCAGTGCGCAGGGTGTCCTCGCCCGCAGCGCCGGCATGGACGCTCAAGTCCCGGGTCAGCTGCAGCCGGTTATAGCGGTCGCCGGTGAATTGGGCAAACAGCGCCTGCGCCCGTTGGGCAATCACCGGGGCGAACCGACGCTGCAGTTCCTCGGCGGTCTCCGCCAAAGCGCTTTGCGCCAATTCCAAAGCCTTGTAGGTGTCCTCCAGCTTGGCGATCCGGCTGCGGATCGCTTCCAGCTGCCGCTGCAGCGCATCCTCCTGACCCAAGGTTTCCATCTGACCCATGCATTGACCCAGACGCAGCTGCAGCTGCCGATGCTCGGCAGTGGTGTCATTGAGCATACGAGCGGTGTCCTGCTGGGAATAGGTGAGGGTGTCTGGCTGGGTAGGGGGCGCAACGGTTTTTACCACAGATGCCAGGGTTTCGGCATGGTTTTTTGCTTGCAGATAGTTCTGCTGCGCCCGCTGCAGCTGCTCGTGGAGGGAGAGCGTCTCCCGCCAGCCGTCCAGACATTCGCTGATAGAATAGCCGTAAGTGAAATGCTCGGCATTTTCCATAAGCGCCGCTTTCCGGTCAGCCAGATTCTCTGCCGCCTTGCGCTGGGCAGCGTCTTTTTCTGCATACAGTGTCATCTGACACAGATAGCCTTGGGCGGCGGGCAGCCATGTGCCGGGCTGCATGCCCGGGTACTTTGCCAGCAGAGCCTGCCGCTTTTTGTGGTTATGCAAACGCAGCCACAGAAATATCACCGCTGCCGCTGCGCAGGGCAGCGCAGCCAGGTATTGAATAAACACAAGTATTACCGCTGCCGCTGCAGAAACGATGCCAAGGATCAAAAACAGGGTAGACGCAGACTTGCTTAGTTTTTTATAGGCTGCCTCGTCAGCTTGCGCCTGCCGCACAGCCTGCTCCGGGGTCATGCCGGCAAATACCGCAGGAATCTCCGGTTTTTCTGGGACAGGGGGCAAGTTTTCTGTTTGCAAAGCCTCCTGCTGAATTCGCAGCTGCTCCAGCTCCACAATGGTCTCCTCTGCTGTTTCCCGGGTGGGGAGCTGAGCACACTGGTTTTCCAGCGCTTCGTAAGCATCACGGGCTTGTTCGCAGGCCTGCTTTGCCGCCTCTACCTGCTGCAAGTCCTCCTTGGCGGTCTCGTATGCCAAGGCGGTCTGATGATTTTCCAAAAGCTTTATATGCAATTCCAAATCTGTCTGCCGCTGGCGCAGGTTGGAAGCCTGCTCCTGCAAAGTGTGGAGCTGTTCCAGTTTTTGGGTCACAGCGCTTTGCTCTGCCTCTGCCTGGGGCAGCAGACCGGTCTTGTTGTGTCGACACTTATTTTTCAGATCCCGCAGACTTTGCGCCAGCTCGTCTGCCGCATCGTTTTCGTCACCGGTGGTCACCAGCGCATTCAGCCGGCGGCGCAGCGCCTCGTCAGCGGATACGCTCATACTGCTCTGCCGGATAAAGGCGGAGCGCAAAAATACGGTTTTTTCCACACCCAGCAGCACTTCGCCGCAGTTTTCGGCGGTGAGTTGGGGGACGGGCAGACCGCTTTCGGTCTCGTAGGCTTGAAATTCGCCCATAGGGACACGGCCTTTGGAGCGGCGCTCAATGGTGATCGCCTTGCCGTTCCACTGCAGGTCAATCTTGCCGGACATGGGCTCACCCGACCAGGGTGCGTAACGCTCTTTGTCCGCAATAGTGGTCAGGGTGTTGCGCTCCCGGGTGTCGATGCCGTAGAGCATGGCGCACAAAAATGCGCACCATGTACTTTTGCCCCATTCGTTGGGTGCGTGGATCACATTCAGACCCGACTGCAGATTCAGGGTTTCGTGGGACAGCTTGCCAAAGGTGGCGGTCATGGAAATAATTTCCACGGCAGCACCACCTCCTGACCATCTAAAATCCGTCGGGTGATCCGGGCAGCTAGCTGAGCTAGCCGCCGGGTATCTTCGTCGCCGGTTTCTGTCAGCTCCCGCAGCCGATTGAAGTACATACCCTCTAAAGTGTCCTCGCCGGCGCTGCCCCAGATATCCACCGGGGGTGTGGTGTGATCCCGCAGTTCCAGATTGGGGAAACGGGAAAAAGCAGCGTATAGGCCGTCCAAATCCACCGGGTCGCTTTCACCGGTCAGGGTGATGCGATAGAAATGTTCGTTACCCACCGGGGGCAGAACAGCAGACACATCCGCTGTGGCGGAAACTTCCAGATCATAAAAACGGGGGGTGTCCAAGGGAATAAACTCTGCGCTAGCGGTCTCATCGATGGTCACCACCAACACACCCTTTTCACCCAATTCGTCATAGCCGCGGCCCATAGGACAACCCGGCCAGGCGCAAAGGGTCTTGCCCTCCCGGAAAGAATCGCCCTTGTGGATATGACCCAGCGCCAGATAGTCCAGCCCGGACTTGCGCACTTGCTCCGATGTAATGGGGCAGTAGGGGGAACTGGTCTGGGTGGGGTCGCCGTGAAGCACAGCCACCTGATAGGTTTCGTCGCCCTCCGGGGCAAAATCAGCCAGCAGGGCAGGGCAGTCCATAGAGGTAAAGCCTGCGCCGTAGACACGGCAGTTTAAATGCGAAACCACCACAGATTCCATAGCAGGGCGGGTGAACACGTGTACATTTTCCGGCAAGGTTTCTCGCAGCCAGGGGCTGGCGCTACCCACATAATCGTGGTTGCCGGGAGCGATAAATACGGGAACAGCCGCATCTGCTAAGGCTTTTTTCAGAATCTGAAAGGTATCGGTAGCGTATGCGCCGTCAAACAGATCGCCGGAAAGCAGCATCATATCACAGCCTTGCGCCTTGCAAATGGCAGTGATCTGACCGGGGATCTGCGCCATGGCCTGCCGCAGAAAGCGGCTCTGCTCCGGATTTCGCAGCTGCAGCGGCGAATCCAGATGCCAGTCAGCGCTGTGTAGGATCTTGATCATAAATATCTACCCTTTCTACCTTTTTGCAAAGGCCGGTTTCTGTGTCGATGGTAAACAAAACAGCGCCCAGCATGGTCTCGCCCTCCGCCCAGCGATAGCGCTGGGGAAGGTCGCCCCGGAACTTGGCGATGGACAGATCTGGACGAATACCCAAAACCGAGTGCTTCGGGCCGGTCATGCCCAAGTCCGTCACATAGCCGGTGCCATTGGGAAGTATTTGCTGGTCAGCGGTGGGAACATGGGTGTGGGTACCCCACACAGCGCTGACCTTGCCGTCCAGCATATAACCCATAGCCAGCTTTTCAGAGGTGGCTTCTGCATGGATTTCCACGAAAATCAGCTTGGTGGGAAGCTCTTTTATGATCTTTTCTACCGCAAGGAAGGGGTTGTCCGGGGTGTAATCCATATTCACCCGACCCTGCAGATCGATCACTGCCACATCGCCGGCTTTGGTCTCGTAAACACCCCAGCCGTAGCCCGGGGCTTGGGGCGCATAGTTGGCAGGGCGGAGCACCCGGCGGTTATCCTCCATATAGTCCACCAGCTCCCGTTTGCCGAAGGTGTGATTGCCCATGGTGATCACATCTGCGCCGGCATCAAAAATATCCTCCGCCTGCTGGGGCAGCATGCCCAACACAGCGGCATTTTCGCCGTTTACCACCACGAAATCCGCATTGGTCTGCCGCTTCAGATACCGCAAAGAGCGCCGGATGCGCTCCATACCGGGGTCGCCCACCACATCGCCTACAGCCAAAACCTTAAAATCCATACCTACACCTCGTCAAAAGGGAATTTTTATCGTGCTGATATTATACAACAAACATAGCCGTAATGCAACAATAGCAGACATTTCTGTATATCTTGCTATGGATATTCGAATACTGCTGAAAAAACCCAGCAACAAACGGAAAAAACGGTGGATTATGGCAGAATTACCGTTGACTTTAATGGGGAAAAGTGTTACTCTTATAGGGTACATATAAAACGCTATGACGAAAACCAGTAAGCGTTCTGTCCTTCGTTCAGAGAGCTGCCGTTTGGTGCGAGGCAGTGGAAGGTGTGCGCTGAATTCCTTTCTGAGCGGCTCTGCTGAATTTGCAGTAGGCGGAGACGGCGGCACCCGATATCGTGCTAACGGTCTGTCAGGATCGGATGAGGCTGTCTTACGACGGCAAATTGAGGTGGTACCACGGGTAATACTCGTCCTCTGCTATCGGCAGAGGGCGATTTTTTCTACCTCTATCACTACATAGAAAAGGAAATTTGTTTATGGTCATTACGGATTACTTGGAACGCAATGCCCGCCTCTACGGCGCAGAAACGGCGCTGGTGGAGATCAACCCCTCCGAGGAACGGGACAACGCTCTGACTTGGCGGGAATTTAACCTGATCGAGAATGCCAATCCCGATGCGCCCTATCGCCGGGATATGAGCTGGAAAGACTTTGACCGCCGGGCAAACCGGTTCGCCAATCTTTTGCTCAGCCGTGGTCTGCAAAAGGGTACAAAAGTGGCTATTTTGCTGATGAACTGTCTGGAGTGGCTGCCTATCTATTTCGGTATTCTGAAAGCCGGCTGTATCGCCGTTCCTATGAACTTCCGCTATTCCTCCGATGAGATCAAGTATTGTCTGGAACTGGCGGATGTGGAAGTGCTGGTGTTCGGTCCGGAATTTGTTAGCCGTGTGGATGCCATCCAGCCGGAGCTGGACTTTTTGAAAATGCTGTTCTTTGTAGGCAGAAACGGCCCGGCTTATACCGAGGACTGCATGCAGCTCACCGGTTTCTGCTCCTCCAGCGCGCCTCCCGTGGCGCTGACGGAGGACGATCATGCAGCGATCTACTTCTCCTCCGGTACGACCGGTTTTCCCAAGGCGATCCTCCACGATCACCGCTCTTTGAACTGCGCTTGCATGGTGGAGCAAAACCACCACAGCCAAACCCGGGAGGATGTGTTCCTGTGCATTCCGCCGCTGTACCACACCGGCGCAAAGATGCACTGGTTCGGCTCTTTGCTCTCCGGCAGTAAGGCAGTTTTGCTGCGTGGTGTGAAGCCGGA
Organism: Faecousia sp.; assembly: GCA_045537865.1. GTDB lineage: Bacteria > Bacillota > Clostridia > Oscillospirales > Oscillospiraceae > Faecousia. Next base: position 7,468 of record JAZSQH010000048.1, read on the forward strand.
GTGGATCTTGCGGGCAGTGACCGAGGAAAAATGCACCATCGTGTGGCTTTTGGTGCCGTGGGCGCAGGATCTACTGGACGCTGTGGAGTCCGGACGGATCGATATGAATGATTATTATCTGGATCAGTGGCGGCTGATGCACATCGGCGCCCAGCCCGTGCCTCCCAGTCTGATCCGTCGGTGGATGGACTTGTTCCCCCACCATCAGTACGATACCAACTACGGTCTTTCTGAGTCCATCGGCCCGGGCTGTGTCCATCTGGGTGTGGAAAATACCCACAAGGTGGGCGCGATCGGCAAACCCGGCTATCTGTGGGAAACCAAGATCATCGACGAGACCGGCGCTGAAGTACCCCAGGGCGAGGTGGGCGAGCTGGCAGTCAAGGGTCCCGGCGTTATGCTGTGCTACTACAAGAACCCCGAGGCTACCAATGAGGTACTCAAGGGCCAGTGGCTGTGGACGGGCGATATGGCGCGTATGGACGAAGACGGCTTTATCTATCTGGTAGACCGCAAGAAGGACGTGGTCATTTCCGGCGGTGAGAACTTGTACCCGGTACAGATCGAGGACTTCCTCCGTGGCTTTGATAAGATCAAGGACGTGGCGGTGATCGGTCTGCCTGACCCCCGTTTGGGCGAAATTGCCGCAGCCATCGTGGAGCTGAAAGAGGGTGTTAGCTGCACCGAGGAGGAGATCAACGCTTTCTGCGAGCCTATGCCCCGGTATAAGCGCCCCAGAAAGGTTATTTTCGATAAAATCCCCAGAAACCCCACCGGCAAGATCGAAAAGCCGGTGCTGCGTGAAAAATATTGTCAGGGTCGTTTGGTGGAAAGCCAAATCAAGGGTTGACCGATTACATAGCGAGGTTTATTCTAAATGGATCTTTGGATCAAAATTCCCATGGTAGTCATTTTCTTTGCCGTAATGATCGGCATTGGACTTTACTGCAGAAAGCACGCTACCGATGTGGGCGGCTTTGTGCTGGGCGGACGCAACGTTGGCCCGTGGTTGACGGCATTTGCCTACGGCACATCCTACTTTTCTGCTGTGGTGTTTGTGGGTTACGCAGGTCAGTTCGGCTGGAAGTACGGCATCGCCGCTACTTGGGCAGGCATCGGTAATGCGCTCATCGGCTCGCTGATGGCTTGGGCGATCTTGGGTCGCCGCACCCGTGTGATGACCCAGCACCTGGACAGCGCTACCATGCCCCAGTTCTTTGAAAAACGCTTTGACAGCCAAGCGCTGAAGCTGGCTGCCTCGGCGCTGATCTTTATTTTCCTGATTCCCTACACCGCATCGCTGTACAACGGCTTGAGCCGTCTGTTCGGTATGGCTTTCAATATCGACTATGCCGTATGCGTTATCGTTATGGCGGTGATGACTGCCATCTATGTGACCGTAGGCGGCTACATGGCAACGGCGATCAATGATTTTGTGCAAGGCCTGATTATGCTGGTGGGCATCGTGGCGGTGATCGCAGCGGTGCTGCAAGGGCAGGGCGGCTTTATGCAGGCGCTCCACAAGCTGGGACAGGTGTCCGACCCGGCGGTGTCTGAAATCCCCGGTGTGTTCAATTCTTTCTTAGGTCCTGACCCGGTGAGCTTGCTGTGCGTGGTGCTGCTGACCTCTCTTGGCACTTGGGGTCTGCCCCAGATGGTGCAGAAGTTCTATGCCATCAAGAGCGAGCAGTCCATCAACAAGGGCATGATCATCTCCACGTTGTTTGCTTTGGTGGTGGCAGGCGGCTGCTACTTCCTGGGCGGTTTCGGCAGACTGTTCGGCGACCGTGTGGACGTTGCCACCGAGGGCTTTGATGCCATTATCCCGGCAATGTTGTCTGACCTTTCACCGTTTTTGATCTCCGTGGTGGTGATCTTGGTGCTGTCTGCATCCATGTCCACCTTGTCCTCTTTGGTGCTGACTTCCAGCTCTACCTTGACGCTGGACTTCATCAAGGGCAATCTAGTCAAGGATATGAAAGAAAAGCACCAGCTGTTGGTGATCCGCTGCCTGATTTTGGTGTTTATCGTGATTTCTGTGGTGCTGGCGCTGATCCAGTACAACTCCAGCGTCACCTTTATCGCCCAGCTCATGGGCATTTCCTGGGGCGCGCTGGCAGGCGCATTCCTTGCGCCGTTCCTCTACGGTCTGTATTGGAAAAAGGTCACAAAGGCATCCATTTGGGTCAACTTTGTATTTTCTACGCTGGTTATGCTGGGCAATATTCTGTTCCCGGCTGCCTATCCCGCAATCCTGCGTTCTCCCATCAATGCCGGCGCATTTTGCATGCTGGCAGGACTGATCATCGTTCCGGTGGTCAGCCTGGTGACAAAGAAACCGGACGAAGCGCAGGTGCAGCAGGTATTTTCTTGCTATGAACGCACGGTGACGGTGTCTGTGACAGACTCCATCGGCGATGTGGCGCAAACAAAGGAGGAAGTAAAATGAAAACATTGATGCTTGGCAACGAGGCAGTTGCCAGAGGCTTATATGAGGCTGGCTGCAGCTTTATTTCCAGCTATCCCGGCACACCCAGTACCGAGATCACGGAATGCGCCGCCACCTACGAGGAAATGTACGCAGAGTGGGCGCCTAACGAAAAGGTGGCGATGGAAGCGGCTTTCGGCGCATCCTTGGGCGGCAAGCGCAGCTTCTGCGCCATGAAGCACGTTGGTCTGAACGTGGCGGCTGACCCCTTGTTTACCATCGGTTACACCGGTGTCAACGGCGGTTTCGTCATCGGTGTGGCTGACGATGCCGGCATGCACTCCTCTCAGAATGAGCAGGACTCCCGGCACTATGCCCGGGCAGCCAAGATCCCCATGTTAGAGCCCTCCGATTCCGGTGAAGCGCTGGCATTTACCAAGCTGGCTTATGAGCTGTCCGAGGAATTTGATACCCCGGTGTTTATCAAGATGTGTACCCGTGTTGCCCACTCTCAGAGCATCGTGGAGACTGGCGACCGTGTGGAAGTCAGCAAAACATACGAAAAGACCCCCCAGAAGTACATTATGATGCCCGGCAACGCAAAGCTGCGCCACCCCATCGTGGAGGAGCGCACCCGCAAACTGGCGCAGTGGGCGGAAACCGCCGAGATCAACCGGGTAGAAGCCGGTAAAGACAACAGCATCGGCATTATCACTTCCTCCACTTCCTACCAGTATGTGAAGGAAGTCTGCGGCGATACCTACCCGGTGCTGAAGCTGGGTATGATCTGGCCGCTGCCGGAGCAAAAGATCATTGATTTTGCCAAGTCTGTTGAAACGCTGGTAATTGTAGAGGAGCTGGACAGTTTTGTGCAGACCCACTGCAAGGAGCTGGGTCTTACCTGCGTGGGCAAGGAGAAGTTCTCCTGCATCGGTGAGTTCTCTCAGAATCTGATCGCCCAGCAGCTGGGCAAGGAAGTGGCTGCCGGCACCAAGCTGGAAACCGCCATTCCCAACCGTCCTCCCGTTATGTGCGCCGGCTGTCCCCACCGTGGTCTGTTCTATACCTTGGCAAAGAATAAGCTGACGGTGCTGGGTGACATCGGCTGTTATACCTTGGGCGCAGTGCCGCCTTTGGCAGCGCTGGATACCACCATCTGCATGGGCGCATCCATCTCCGGTCTGCACGGCTTTACCAAGTCCGGCGCAGAGGCAGGCAAGAAGGCTGTGGCGGTGATCGGCGATTCTACTTTCATGCACTCCGGCATGACCGGCTTGGTGAACATGGCATACAACGAGTCCTGCGGCACGGTGATCATCGTGGATAACTCCATCACCGGCATGACCGGTCATCAGCAGAACCCCACCACCGGCTTCAATCTGAAGGGCGACCCCTGTACCAAGATCGATTTGGAGAGCTTCTGCCGGGCAGTTGGCATCCGCCGTGTCCGTGTGGTCGACCCCTATGATCTGGGTCAGTGTGAGCAGGCAATTTTGGAGGAAGTGGCGGCAGACGAACCCTCTGTTATTATCTCCCGCCGTCCCTGCGCACTGCTGAAATATGTCAAGCACAACAAGCCTATTATCGCCGATAACGATAAGTGCGTGGGCTGTAAGGCTTGTATGAAAATCGGCTGTCCGGCGATCAGCATCGTGGACAAGAAAGCGCGCATTGACAACACCCTTTGTACCGGCTGCGGTGTTTGCGCACAGCTGTGCAAGCTGGATGCGCTGCAAGCGGCAAAGGAGGCGTAAGATATGAAAACACAGAATATTATGATCGTAGGTGTGGGCGGACAGGGAAGTCTGCTGGCATCCAAGCTGCTGGGTCGCATTATGCTGCAGAAAGGCTATGACATCAAGGTGTCTGAAGTCCACGGCATGAGCCAGCGAGGCGGCAGCGTTGTCACCTATGTGCGTTTTGGTGAAAAGGTCTATTCTCCCGTCATCGACAAGGGCGAGGCGGACTTTATCGTTTCTTTCGAGCTGCTGGAGGCTGCCCGGTGGACAGAATATCTGAAACCCGGCGGCAAGATCGTGGTGAACACCCAGCAGATCAATCCCATGCCGGTGATCATCGGCGCTATGGAATATCCCCAGGGACTGGTGGAGCAGATGCGTTCTGCCGGTTTGGATGTAGATGCCTTTGACGCATTGGCGCTGGCGGAGCAAGCCGGCTCTGCCAAGGCGGTAAATATCGTTTTGATGGGTCATCTGTCCCGTTACTTCGATATCCCTGAGCAGGAGTGGCTGGAAGCCATCGAGCAGAGCGTACCTGCAAAATTTTTGGAACTCAACAAGACGGCATTCACCCTGGGTCGCAATGCGTAAAAGGAGAGAGTTGAGAAATGGCAAACTATTACCAGCCGGAAATCGAAACGGCGTCCAGAGAGCAGATTCTGCAGTGGCAGAATGAGCGTCTGGTAAAGCAAGTGCAGCATGTATGGGACAATGTTCCGTACTACCGCCAAAAGATGGAGCAAAAGGGTCTGACCCCGGCGGATATTCAGGGCATAGACGACCTGCGCAAGCTGCCTCTGCTGTCTAAGGCAGACCTGCGTGATGCGTATCCCTACGGTCTGTTGGGCAAGCCGCTTTCTGAGTGTGTTCGTATCCACTCCACTTCCGGCACTACCGGCAAGCGTGTGGTGGCATTCTATACCCAGAACGATATTGATTTGTGGGAGGACTGCTGCGCCCGTGCCATTATGGCAGCCGGCGGCACAAAGGAGGATGTTGTCCATGTAGCTTACGGCTACGGTCTGTTCACCGGCGGCTCCGGCATTCACGGCGGCGCCCACAAGGTGGGCTGCCTGACCTTGCCGATGTCCTCCGGCAACACGGATCGGCAGCTGCAGTTTATGACCGACCTGGGCTCTACCATTCTGTGCTGCACCCCCTCTTACGCTGCCTACCTGGCAGAAACCATCAACGAGCAGGGTCTGCGGGATCAGATCAAGCTGAAAGCCGGCATTTTCGGCGCTGAGGCTTGGAGTGAGCAGATGCGCGCGGATATTCAGAATGGTTTGGGTATCAAGGCTTACGATATTTACGGTCTGACAGAAACCTCCGGCCCGGGCGTGGCATATGAGTGCGAAGCCCAGAACGGTATGCACATCAACGAGGATCACTTCATCGCTGAGGTCATTGACCCCGAAACGGAGGAAGTCCTGCCCGAGGGCAGTAAGGGTGAGCTGGTGTTCACCGCCATCACCAAGGAAGCGTTCCCACTACTGCGTTATCGCACCCGTGACATCTGCGTGCTGACCCGTGAGCCTTGCGCCTGCGGCAGAACCCACGTAAAGATGTCCAAGCCTATGGGCAGAAGCGACGATATGCTTATCGTCAAGGGTGTCAATGTATTCCCGTCCCAGATCGAATCCGTCCTGCTGGAGCAGGGCTACCCCGCAAACTATCAGATCATCGTCGACCGTGTCAACCACTCCGATACTTTGGAGGTCATGGTGGAGATGACACCGGAGAACTTCTCTGACTCTCTGGCAAAGGTCACCCAGATGGAAAAGAGCCTGGTCAGCGCTTTGAAGGCAATGCTGGGCATTTATGCCAAGGTGCGCCTGGTTGCGCCTAAGACCATCGCCCGCAGCGAGGGCAAGGCAGTGCGCATTATCGACAAGCGTAAGATTTAAGGAGGAGAGAATATGGTACATCAAATTTCTGTATTTCTGGAAAATCGTGCCGGTCAGCTGTCCGAGATCACCAGCGTGCTGGCGGAAAACGGCGTAGACCTGCGTGCGATCTCCATCGCAGAAACTGCCGATTACGGTATTCTGCGCCTGATCGTGGATAACGCAGAAAAGGCAACTTCCATTTTGCTGCAAGGCGGCTATATCCTTTCCCTGACTCCGGTGACGGTGATCGCTGTTCCGGATCAGCCCGGCGGTGTTGTGCCGGTGCTGGCAACCCTGGCAGAGGGCAACATCGATATCGAGTATATGTACTCTCTGTTCACCCATGTCGAGGGCAAGGCGTACATGGTGTTCCGTGTGGCAGAGGAGGAGAAGTTCATCTCCCTGCTGGCAAAGCACGGCATCGCTCCTTGCACCGGCGAGGAACTGGGCATTTGCTGATAAACAGAAAGATCCCCACCAAGATTGGTGGGGATCTTTTTTATCGCTGATATTCAAATTGCATGTCGTAGATGTCTACGGTGTCGCCGTCCTGAATACCCATTTCCTCCAACCGGGCAAACAGACCGCATTTACGCAGCTGCTGGTCGAAGTAGTTCCGGGATTCGTAGTCGTCGAAATTGATGTTCATGATCAGCCGCTCCAGCCATGTGCCGGTGACCAGCCATGTGCTGCCCATGTGGTCGATCTCCAGCTCAGTGGGATCGCCGGCAGCGGCAACGACTTCCACATACTCCGGCTCGTAAATAGTCACCGGGGGCAGGGTGCGGAGCTTTTCCGCCACGATGCGCATGAGGTTTTTTGTGCCTTGGGTGGTGCCTGCGGAAATCTCGTACAGTTCGCAACCGGCAGCTTCTACGTGCTTGCGCAGCCGCTCCAAATTGTCGGATTCCGGCATCAGCAGATCGCATTTGTTGGCGGCGACGATCATGGGACGGTCGCCCAAATCGATGGAGTAGCTATGCAGCTCCTCGCAAATAGCGTCGAAATCCTCCACCGGATCTCTGCCCTCGCTGCCGGAAACATCGATCACATGCACCAGCAGACGGCAGCGGTCAATATGCCGCAGGAAGTCGTGACCCAGACCTGCGCCGTCGGCAGCGCCTTCGATAATGCCGGGGATGTCCGCCATAACAAAGCTGACACCCTCGTCTACATAAATAACACCCAGATTGGGGAACAGGGTAGTGAAGTGGTAGTTGGCGATCTTTGGACGGGCATTGGAGGTGACAGACAACAATGTGGACTTGCCCACATTGGGGAAGCCTACCAGACCCACATCTGCCAAAAGCTTCAGCTCCAGAATCACATCCCGCTCCTGACCCTTTGTACCGGCTTTTGCGAACCGGGGAACTTGACGGTTGGCGGTGGCATAGTGCTGGTTGCCCCAGCCGCCTCTGCCGCCCTTAGCGATGATATGATCCTCGCCGGTGGACATATCCACAATGATCTGATTGGTCTCGGCATCCCGCACCACCGTACCACGGGGCACTTGGATGATAAGCGGCTCGCCGCGCCTGCCGCTCATATTTCTGCCCTGACCGTTCTGACCGGCTTGGGCGGAATACTTGCGCTTGTAGCGGAAGTCCAGCAGGGTAGTGAGGTTATCGTTGACTCGCAGGATCACACTGCCGCCGTGACCGCCGTCGCCGCCGTCCGGGCCGCCGGCTGCCACATATTTTTCCCGATGGAACGCCACAGCGCCATCGCCGCCACGACCACCGCAGACGGTAATTCGAACTTTATCTACAAACATAGTTAAAACCTCCCATAGAAAGGTAATGGACAATTGACAATGGACAATTGACAATGGACAATTGACAATGGATATCAATTCTCGATCATCAATCCTCAATTCCAAGTTTCCCCAAAAACATGTCATCCTGAGCGAGCGTAGCGAGTCGAAGGATCTACGCATTATCGTCATTGCCACGCAGTGCTTCGGTGCGAAGATTCCTCGATTGCGCTTCGCTCCACTCGGAATGACAAGGGTGAGACGATTTTGGGATTACAATCTCTATTTACAATGTGAAAGAAAAAGGCTGCTGCACTTAGTATGCAGCAGCCCTTTGTAAGTGATACGGTGATCCGTGATTACTGCTCGACGGCGTAAACGGAGCACTGACGGCGATCCTTGCCCTTGCGCTCGAACTTGACAGTACCGTCAATCAGAGCGAACAGAGTGTCATCACTGCCGATACCGACATTGACACCGGGATGGATATGAGTGCCTCTCTGGCGAACCAGGATGTTACCGGCCAGAACGAACTGACCGTCGGCACGCTTTACGCCCAGGCGCTTAGCCTCGGAATCACGACCGTTCTTGGTAGAACCGCCGCCCTTATGGTGAGCGAAAAACTGAATACCAATCTTCAGCATGGTATTACACCTCCAAAACTTCAATATAATCGGGGTAATCTTCCCGCAGGCTGATCAGTGTCAGCATCATGCCGGAGAGCACTGCCTGAACAGTCTCCTCCTCGTCGCAGGAAGTGGGGAGGGTCAGAGTGTTGCGTGCATCTTCCTCTTTGTCCCGGACCTTGGCCTTTGCGCCGCACACCTCATTGATGGTGGCTTCGGCCATGGTAACTGCGGTGGAAATTGCGGCACAGACGATATCGGCGCCGGCTTCGGCGTAACCGCTGTGTCCGCTGACGGAGAATCCGGTGATTCTGTCGTCCTCAGTAAAAAATTCACATCTTGTCATAATTACTGAGCGATCTTGGTGATCTCCACCTTGGTGTAGGGCTGACGATGGCCCTGCTTCTTCTTTTCGTTCTTCTTAGCCTTGTACTTGAAGACGGTGATCTTCTTAGCCTTGCCATTCTTGATGACCTTAGCCTCGACAGATGCACCCTCCACAGTGGGAGCGCCGATCTTGGAGTTCTCACCATCCAGCACAGCCAGAACCTGCTCGAACTTCACGGTAGCTTCAGCCTCTGCCTCCAGCTTCTCGATGTACAGGACATCACCCTCGGAGACGGTGTACTGCTTACCACCGGTCACGATAACTGCTTTCATTCTTTTTCACCTACTTTATATTGTGTAGTCTCGCTCTCGGGGGCGTGGCGATTGAAGCGCCAACTTGAGCCCATTCGATGCGGCTGGTCTATTTTAGCAAAGGAAAAAGGAAAAGTCAAGGGTTTTTCGAGGAAAAATCCGGCAATTTCCCGGTGTTTTTCTTATATATAATGAAAAAAGCCCCGAACTCCCGGAAAGAAAAAACAAAAAACTGCAGAAAGTACTTGACAAACGCAGATGCCTTATGTATAATCACTCATGCGCTTGGACGATTAGCTCAGCTGGCTAGAGCATCCGCTTGACGTGCGGAAGGTCATAGGTTCGAGTCCTATATCGTCCACCAAAAACAAAGACCACCCACCGGGTGGTCTTTGTTTTTGGTATGGTATTCAGATATAGGACTCGAAGAGAGCGGACGGCTGTGAATGCAGATCAATTTAACAATCACATACCACCCACCGGGTGGTCTTTGTTTTTTGACTATACTTTTATGTTTTTTTCCAAAGGAGTATCGTATATGAACCGTAAAATTCGTTGGATCACAGAAACGGCGGCGCTGTTGGCGCTGCTGGTAGCATTGCAGGCATTGACCAAGCCTATGGGACAGCTGGTCACCGGCTCTTGTGTGAATACAGTGCTGGCGGTGGCGGCGCTGTTTGTGGGACTTTCCGGCGGCATTACCGTGGCGCTGATTTCCCCGGTGCTGGCATATTTGCTGGGTGTTGCGCCCCAGATCCTCACCGTGCCGGCAATTATGGCAGGAAACGCTGTGTTTGTGGCGCTGCTGCATTTTGTGGCAGGCAAGGACGGTAAAAATATTCCAAGACAAATTGTAGCGTGGCTTGCCGCAGCGGCGGCTAAGTTTGCTGCGTTATATGTCATCGTAGTGTGGCTGATCTGCGGCGTCCTGGCAGAAAGCCTGCTGGCATCCGGCGTGCTGAAAACACCCATGCTGAAGGCACTTCCCGCCACATTCTCCTGGCCCCAGTTGTTTACAGCCCTGATCGGTGGCGCGGTTGCCATGCTGATCTTGCCTGTCCTGCGCAAAGCCCTGCATAAATGATAAAAGAGACTTCCTTATGGGGCCAACGGAAGTCTCTTTTTTAATAGATATACAGAGAATAGGGAATATTGAACTTAGGATTTCTTTTTATATTTATCTGGAATGTCCAGTAAATAGTCTGCTGAAACCTTAAAATAATGGCAAAATGCTATGATGTCGTCAATGCTTGGTTCGTATCTCCCACATTCTATATATGAGATCTTCCGTTGTGTCATATTCACGGCTATTCCTAGTTGCGTTTGGTTTAGATCTGCATCTTCCCGCAAATTCCGTAATTTTTCGCCAAAGGATAGTTTCATAGCATTCATCCCCTTTGGGGTATTTTACCCTAGATAGAAACTATCTATTGACAATTAGACGGAAAATGTCTAATATAAAACTGCCAGTTTTTCTAACGGCAAAAAATAGGAAAAGGATTGATAATTATGAAAAAAATTTTATGTTTGCTTCTTGCACTGTTGGTTATGACAATGTCTGCATGTAGCGTTTCTGACGGCAATGGCGATATTGTACCACCCAATACTGCTGGTGGTGTCAGCGATAATAGCGATAACGGCGGCGACAGCAACGAAGAGCCTCAAGATGTGCAGGTTGAAGAAACTGTTTTGGTGGATGAATCGGGCGTTAAAATTACTGCAAAGGGTATTGAGCAAGGCGGTGTTTTTGGCGCTGATTTAAAGATTCTCATTGAGAATAACACAGATAAGGATCTAACTGTGCAATGCCGGGAGAGTTCTGTGAACGGTTATATGGTTGAAACGATGCTTTCCGCAGATGTGGCGGCAGGCAAGAAGGCTAACGATGCCATTACTTTCAGCGATTCTGATTTAGAGGCGTGTGGCATTAAAACCATTGCAGATATGGAGCTTTATTTCCACATTTTCACTACAGAGGATTGGGAAACCTATTTGGATACCTCTATTGTGCAGATCAAGACCTCTGCAGCTGAAACATATCAGTACACTTATGACGACGCAGGAGAATTGGTGTACGAAGGAAACAACGTGAAGGTCGTTGTAAAGGGTCTGTCTGAAGAGAATTCTATTTTTGGGCCCGGATTGATTGTTTATATTCACAATAGCGGCGATGAGTCTGTGACGCTGCAGACAAGAGAAACCTCTGTGAACGGTTTTATGGTGGATACGATATTCTCCGAAGAAGTGGCAGCTGGTAAGCATGCCATCGCGGGTATAACATTTATGGACTCCGATCTGGAGGAAAACGAGATCACGGAGATTACGGATGTGGAATTGTTGTTCCATATTTTCAACACAGAGACATGGGATACCATTGTGGATACAGACAAAATAACATTAACATTTGGTTAATGAGGATAGCCCGATAATTTTTTGAAAAGCACCGATTAAAATCGGTGCTTTTTCTTTGCCTGCGAAAGGAGGGACGTAAGGCCCAAGGATTCAGAAGAATTATCTTACACCAAGGATTCAGAAGAATTATCTTACATACTTGCAATACTGCCATGAATTTGGTAAAATAAATTAATAATTATTACGAAAGTGGGGTCACGTCTATGGAATGTATCCGTAAATTTGAGACTGTTTATCGCAAGCAGCCCCAAGACGTAGCCTTTTGTCCCTATCGTATTTGCCCGGTAGGCGCTCATTCGGATTATCAGCTGGGCAAGATCACCGGTCTTGCTATTGATAAGGGTATCCATATCGCCTATGCCCCCAAAACCAACGGTGTGGTGGAACTGCTCTCTTTGCAGTTTGACAAGCGGGCGCAGTGGCATATCGCCGCAGTGCCGGAGGAAAAGCAGAATGATTGGGCGGACTATCTCCGGGGCGCAACCCGGGAGCTGGGTCTGCGATACCCCCTGCGGGTGGGACTTTCCGGTGTGATCCAAGGCACGTTGCCTATTGGCGGACTTTCCTCCTCGGCGGCGGTGATCCTCTCATTTTTGCAGGCGCTGTGCAAGGTAAACGATCTGTGTTTAACAGAGCAGGAACTGATCCTGACGGCATTGGCAGCGGAAAATAAGTATGTGGGTGTATCCTGCGGCAAACTGGACCAGTCCTGCGAGGTCTATTCCAAAAAAGACCACTTACTGTATCTGGATACCCTGGACGATAGTTTCGAGCTGATTCCTGCCGCTGCGGGCATGAAGCCTTATAAGATCGCTATATTTTTCTCCGGTATTCAGCGCACCTTGGTGGGCTCTAAGCTGAATATGCGTGTGGACGAGTGCCGCAGCGCTGCCTATGCGCTGAAAGCTTATGCCGGCATGGAGTACGGCAAATTCCAGCAAACCAATCTGCGGGAAGTGCCTTACGAAGTGTATCTGCAGTACAAAGACCGGCTGCCGGAGAATTTTGCCAAGCGGGCAGAGCATTGGTATTCGGAATTTTACCGGGTGCAAAAGGGCGCAGAGGCTTGGCGCAGAGGCGATATTGAGGAATATGGCAGACTGTCCTTTGAAAGCGGCCATTCCTCGATCTACAACTGGGAGACCGGCTCTGAGGAACTGAAAACCCTCTACGAAGCCATGCGCCGCACCGACGGCATTTACGGCGGACGATTCTCCGGCGCAGGCTTCAAAGGCTGCTGCATGGCACTGATCGACCCTGCCTATGAGGAATCAATCAAACGCTCCGTGACCCAGGACTATTTGCAGGCATTCCCGGAGCTGGAAGGAAAATTCTCGGTACATATCTGCCAGAGTGCAGACGGTATTATGAATCGGTAATAATATGAAATGTTTGTTTTTGGCGGCTGGTTATGCCACTCGGCTGTATCCGCTGACAGAAAATTTCCCCAAGCCGCTGCTAACCGTGGGCGGCAAGACCATTTTGGACTGGCTGATTGACGATATTGATGCTGCCGGCGTGGTGGACGGCTATGCGGTGGTTTCCAACCATAAGTTTGCGCCCCATTTTGAAAGCTGGGCAAAGACCAAGTCCCAATCTGTGGCGGTGGTGGACGACGGTACGGACTCCAACGAGACCCGGCTGGGCGCTGTCCGGGATATTCAGTTTGCGGTGGAATCTTTAGGCTGGGATGATGACCTGCTGGTGATCGCCGGTGATAATCTGCTGGATTTCTCCCTGACCCGTTTTATCGCTTACGCACAGAGCAAAAAAGCTTCGTGTGTTATGCGGTATTATGAGGCAGACGAAAACCGCCTGAAAAAATGCGGTGTTGTCACCCCAGACGAGAATGACCGCATACTGCGTATGACGGAAAAATCTCCCACCCCCGAGACCCACTGGTGCACACCGCCTTTCTACTATTACACAAAGGCAGATGCCCGGCTGGTGGCGGCAGGTATCGCCGCCGGCTGCGGCACA
>JAZSQH010000082.1:0-67501 GCA_045537865.1 Faecousia sp.
ATCCAAGCTTCTGAGAAATAGCAAAGGCATTGGATTTACCGGGAATGCCGATCAAAAGCTTATATGTCGGCTGCAGTGTTTCCACATCAAACTCGCAGGATGCGTTTATGACACCGGCAGTACGAATGGCATAAAGCTTCAATTCGGCATAATGGGTAGTTGCTACTACCTTACAGCCGGATTTTCTGCAATATTCAATCAATGCAACTGCCAGCGCAGCGCCCTCTGCAGGGTCTGTGCCGGATCCTAATTCATCGAACAGAACCAGTGTTCGATTATTGCACTGAATAACAATATCAGAAATCGTACGCATGTGGCTGGAGAATGTGGAAAGATTTTGCGCAATGGATTGCTCATCGCCAATGTCAGCCAAGACTAAATCGAAGGTTGACAGTTGACTACCATCATCAGCAGGAATGTGCAGACCACATTCCGCCATTAGTGTGAGCAGTCCGATGGTTTTCAGTGTGACAGTTTTACCACCGGTATTGGGGCCGGTAATAATCATAGAATCAAAGTCTGTACCCAAACGAACAGAGATCGGCACTACTTTGTCTGCATCGATCAGGGGGTGTCTGGCGTTGCGAAGGGTAATGATTCCTTGTTCATTCATCACGGGCTGTGATGCTTTCATGCGATATGCCAGCTTTGCTCTTGCAAATATAACATCCAAACTGGTCAGCGCTGAAATGTTATCGCTGATGTCCTCACTATGTGTGCTTACCTCGGCGGAAAATTGAGCGAGGATACGTTCAATTTCCTTTGTCTCTTTAATTTCTAATTCACGCAGGGCGTTATTTGCACTAACGGCAGCCATAGGCTCGATAAAATGTGTAGAGCCGGTGGCAGAAACATCGTGGACTAGGCCCGGGATCTCATTTTTACATTCGCTTTTTACAGGAACGACATATCTGCCCTGGCGAATTGTAATAATCGGTTCACGCAAATACTTTGCATATGTTGCAGAGGATAGAATTTTTTGCAGGCACTCCCTTGCTTTGCCGGATTGGATGCGCATATGTCTGCGAATATCCGCCAGTTCCGGGCTGGCATTGTCTGCAATCTCTTCTTCAGAAATAATGGCGCCGAAAATGCGTTCTTCCAGATATTTATTCGCTTTCAGCCGTGCAAATGAAGAATCTAATACAGTTACATTCTCCTCGTTGTCGGCATAGGATTTTACCGTCCTTGCGCAACGCAATACACTGCCCACACGCAGCAGATCAGCAGCAGTCAGTGTACCGCCCTTCCCTACCCTGTCCAAAGCTTCTGCGATATCTGACACACCGGAAAACGAGGGATAACCCTTTATTTCCGACATTTTAACTGCAGCGGATGTTTCGGCCAGCAAGGCTTGTACATCGTCAATATCACTGACCGGATGCAGCTTCAGGCAGGCTTGCTTGCCCAAGGCACTGGAGGCGCACTGCGCTAACAACGCCAGCACACGATCAAGTTCCAGTTTAATAACAGATTTTTCGTATAGTGACATGTAACTCTCCAAAATGTTTGTACTAAATAAATAAAGATTTGTAGAAGTCTAATGCAGAAAATCCACGTTCCAGCTGGGTTGAGAGATAACCCTCAGTCAGCTGTGCCAGCATATTGAGGGAATCCTCACCCAAACGAAATGCATACACCTGCTTACCGTCGCATGTACATATATAGCGCATAGCATCCAGAACACCGGCTGTGATCGGCATACGGATACCTTCTGCGCCTGCAGTTCGACATGTGCCACATTCCAACTGACCACTGGTAATATCAAATTTATCCGGATAGACTGAGTCACAGTGATGACAGCTGTGCAGATCCGGCATATAACCGGCGAGGCAAGCGCAACGCAGTTCAAAAGCAGCCTTTACATGGGTTTCATTTAAGTTGAGTTTAGACAATGCGTATAAACCGTTAAGTACCAGCGATAAAAGTTCAGGGTTGGGAATGTCCTCCTGAGATAAGGTTTCCGCAACCTGCGCCATATATGTGCCAAGGGATAGTTTTTGAATATCCCGGCGCAGGGGCGTAAACAATTCAATAGTTGATGCTTCGTTGATTGTGTACATCCCACGGTATTCAAACAACGTAAATTCGTCATATGCCAATAATTGGCACGGCGCGGTTAAAGGGCTGCTTTTTCGCCGCAGCCCTCGAGCTTTTACCGTTAGTTTTCCGTGGGTATGGGTCAGTACAGTCAACAATGCATCTGTATCATTGTAGGCTGTTACTCTGAGCACCAATCCTCGTATCGTCAAGTACATTTGTTTCCTCCAGTTTGCGCGCCTTGTTGTACAATAAATACATTTCCGGCGCGCCGGTTTCAAGGAACACTTGCCACATAGTTTGCGAATCCACTTTCATCCCCTCCGTCTATAGGTTTTGTTGCAGACGGTCGGGATACTCATGGAAATTATTCTCTGTATCCGAAGTTGCGTACAAGGTAATCGTTATCACGCCAATTTTCCTTGTACTTGACCCATGTTGTCAAGTATACACGGGTTCCCATAAATCGTTCGCAGTCTGTTCTGGCCAGTGTAGAAATTTTCTTGAGCATTTCGCCACCTTTACCGATAATGATACCCTTGTGGCTTGCCTTCTCGCAATAAATGATAGCGTCGATGTCGATTATGCCGTTGTCACGTTCAGAGAACTTTGTGATCTCCACAGCTGTGCCGTGCGGAATTTCACGATCGAGGCACCACAGTAACTTTTCTCGAATGATCTCTGCCATAACCTGACGCTCCGGCTGATCCGTAGTAGTATCTTCCGGGAATAAGAATGGGCTGTCCACAGCAAATTTACTGCATTCTGCCAGCAGAGCCTCTACCCCGTCGCCGGTCTTAGCGCAAATGGGAATGATTGCAGAGAAGCTGGCGGCTTGAGAGTAGGCGGCGATAACGGAAAGAAGGGTCTCCTTTTCCACTGTATCGATCTTGTTGATCGCAAGAATTATGGGGCATTTTTTGGCAACAAGCTGCTCTAAAAGCGCCTGTTCCTGGGCGCCGACTGATGCGATCGGTTCTACAACAAGAATTGTAAGATCTACATCTACTATGGAGTTCTTTGTAACATTGACCATGTAATCGCCCAGCTTTGTTCTGGGTCTGTGGAAACCGGGGGTATCCACAAATACGTACTGCACATCACCCTTGGTCAAAATGCCGCAAATACGGTTTCGGGTTGTCTGTGGTTTATTGGAAACGATTGCGATCTTTTCGCCTACAAGATGATTTGTCAATGTGGATTTGCCCACATTAGGACGACCTGCGATCGTTATCATAGCTGTTTTGGTGCCCATAATGTATCTCCTAAATATGTGTATTAAAAACGATTCATGCCACGGATAGACGATGCGATCTGTTCCTCTCTCTGCCGCATCTGCGCTTTCATTTCGCCCTCGTCCAAGTGATCATAGCCCAGCAAGTGCAACATGGAGTGAATGGTTAAGTAACCGACCTCTCTGCGTATACTATGCCCGAATTCATCCGCTTGTGCAATCGCTCTTTCCAGAGAGATCGCCATATCGCCCAGCGGGCATAAGCCGGTCTCCGGATCAATATAGCCCGACCAATCCCGGGGCAATTTGCCCGCTTCAAACGGAAACATAGGAAAGCTTAAAACATCAGTTGCTTTGTCAATTTGCCGTGTATTTTTGTTGATTGCTCTGATGTTTACATCATCAGTGACAAGAACGTTGATCTCGCAGGGGGCTGTTACACCCTCCATAGAAAGTGTTTGGCGAATGCATTTCTTAATTATGCCGCTGATCATATACTGGTAAAGCGTAAATTCAGAAAAAGCCAGATTTATTTTTATATTACTCATTCGTCTGATTCCTCTTATATTTTCTTTTCTGCTCAGTTTGTGTCTTGGAAACTGCTTTCTTTTCGGCACGCTCGTATGCGTTAATAATCTCCTGCACCAACGCATGCCGCACCACGTCGGCAGAGGTCAAACGGCAGATCGCAATATCCTTAACGCCCTCCAGGACACGCAGTGCATCCTTCAGACCGGATACCTTATCTGTTGGCAGGTCGATTTGCGTAACGTCGCCGGTAATCACCACTTTAGAACCAAAGCCCAAACGAGTTAAGAACATTTTCATCTGTTCTTTTGTTGTGTTTTGTGCTTCGTCCAGGATGATAAAGCTGTCGTCCAGCGTTCTGCCGCGCATGTACGCCAAGGGCGCAACTTCGATCGTGCCACGTTCCTGATACTTCAAAAACGTTTCGGCGCCCAGCATGTCATACAACGCGTCATAGAGCGGACGCAGATAAGGATCGACTTTATTCTGCAGATCGCCAGGTAAATAGCCCAACCGCTCTCCTGCTTCTACAGCAGGACGGGTCAAGATAATGCGGTTTACGCTTCGCTCACGAAAGGCTGCAACTGCGGCAGCAACAGCAAGGTAGGTCTTGCCAGTACCGGCAGGACCAACACCAAGCGTGACTGTATTCCTTTCTATTGCACGCATGTAATTCTGCTGACCGACGGTTTTAGCCTTGATTGGCTTGCCTTTTGCAGTAATGCAGACAACGTCCTTTGCCATTTGCGCAACCTGCGCATCATTGCCTTCTTTTACCAGTGTGATCAGGTAGCGTACTCTTTGCTCGTCGATAATTTCTCCTTTGGAAGCGAGGGACAGCAATCCCTCTAAAGTTCTGTAGGCTTTGTCGGCAGCTTCGCTCTCGCCGGAGATTTTCAACTCTGTGCCTCTGTTTACAATCGTGACATTCAATGCTTCTTCGATTCGCTTGATATTTTCATCAAAAGAACCAAATACAGAAATAAGGTCCTCTACCCTATCAACATTCACAATTCTTTCTGTATCCTTATTCATGTTGCGTTATCATCTCCTCATAACGTACAGTGCCGATCATTTCTACGCATGCGTATCTATAATTGACTATATATGCATCATCTTTTTTTGTCACGCTGCGGCCGCACGATAATATCTGACCGGAAATCATTTGATCCAGCAGGTAATTATCGGCTTGTGCATACAAACTATTCTCTACTGCCTCATCAAGGACAGCTTGAGTGGTGTTATAATATTTAACAGTAACCTGAATCAAATAGATCGGCAGTGTAAAGCCACCGGGCAATGATAAAGGTATCTTTTCATACATTTTAACACAACTGGTATCAAAAATTCCACTATCTTTCTGCAAATTTATTAATTTTTTTCCGATGCAAAGCATATAATGCGTCTTAATTTGCGTAATCGATTCTCTTTTGTTGCAAATCACCGGCGAAATCGTCTGAATAGCATGTGTTGTTTTTGCAAAAATCTCGGCATCTGCACGCTCTGCACGAACTGAAATTCCGCAATCGGTGTACCCGGAAACCAAAACCTGTCCTTTTTTTACAGCCTGTCCGGTTTTGCACATGGCATTTCCTCGCAAAACCGTAATCTCACTAATAACACCATCTCTTGCTGCTACTATACTTGATACTACATTGGGCATTTCACTAGCTGATGGGATTTCCCTCTCTCGCACAGAAACGACTGCAACACATCCGGTTGTGTTGACGCCAACCCACTTTAGTTCCGGAATTGCTGATAAAAGCGCGTTTTTAACATGCTCACTGCGCACATTTCGACGGGATGCGCCGAAGCCAATACCGCAAGCCGCAGCGTTGTCAATGATCTGCCTTGTTGAAACGCTTTGGTTTCCCTCTACATGCACAAACAAGACTCGTGTGGGCAAATACAGTGACAAAAACATCAGCAATATCATTCCCCCGACCAGCAACGGACGATGTATCAAAGATTTTATACTCCACCAAATGCCCCTGCGGCTGAGGATTGAAATCTTTTCACCTCGCTTTGCAGCGATGCGTTGCAATTCATTAATGTCACCGGAAGCGATATCTGCTTGAATCGTAAGCATATCAGGATACTGAATATTGTGCAGAACAATACCCTTACCGATAATTTGCTCCAGCAATGTATTAGGGTCTGCGCTGGTTATTTTTAATCGGTATGTACCGAAAAGCAGATTCAAATATCCCATAACATCATCTCCTTTTCAGGGACACAGCATCAATGTGTCCGGTGATAATCAGCTGATGATGGGACATTTGCGCCAATTCGAGCCTTGATCCACATACGCATATACAGCCATAACGGACGTTTACACAAATAGTATTTTCGTCATAGGCTGTAACGCCTTTGTGGTTTTCGATCAAAACCCGGCTGTCATTGCATATTTCAATGACCGGTACTCCCGGCATATACTCACCGGGCAAATCAGTCGCCAGCGAAATGCGATCGATAATCTTTCCTTTTCTGTTCATACCATCACTCCTTTTAGGTAGTCTATGTGATTTCAGGGATAATTTTTCCTTTTGGACATAGATTCTTGTGAGGTGATCCGGATGAACAACAAAAGCAAGATTATGTCTTGTATATTGTCTGCTATTGCAATTTTAGTAATAATACTGGATGCTAAAACAGCTTTTGACGGCGCATTTGCTGGGATCACTTTGTGCATGCAGACAGTTGTCCCCTCTTTGCTGCCATTATTTGTATTAAGTAGTTATCTGAGCGGAAATTTATACGGCAAAACGGAATTATTAAAACCGCTAGGTAAATTTTGCAGGATGCCCGCCGGAACAGAGCAAATATTGCTCATTGGTTTATTGGGTGGTTATCCGGTAGGCGCAAAATGCATATCAGAAGCGTATAGCGCCGGTTATATTCAAAAAACGGATGCGCGGAGAATGTTGGGATTTTGCAGTAACGCAGGGCCGGCATTTATATTTGGTATGGCAGGATTCTTGTTTGCAGATGTAAAGATTTGTTTTCTGCTTTGGCTGATCCACATAGCGTCCGTAATCATTACCGGCTGCTTACTGCCGGGAACCCCGGTCCGCACTGGGAGAATGCTTCCAAGTAAAGGAATGACACTTTCAAAATCGCTGGAAAAATGTATTCGTTCCATGGCGCTGGTCTGCGGTTGGATCGTTCTGTTTCGTGTGTTGATTTCTTTTTTGCAACGATGGATAATATGGCTGTTTCCGACTGAAATTCAAGTTGTCATCATGGGCGCTCTGGAGCTTTCTAACGGTGTTTTACAGCTAGATACGATTACATCCACCGGGCTTCGTTTTCTACTACTAGCCGCTCTCCTGGGATTTGGTGGTATCTGTGTTACAATGCAAACAGCTTCAGTAACCGGCGAATTGGGTACGGGATACTATTTCCCGGGAAAAGTAATCCAATGCTGTATTAGTTTTCTGTTGGCGAGCCTGATTCAATTTATACTGTTTCCGCCAGATCTGTGCTGGTTTTCTCTGCCTGTATTGATATGCGTGGCGGTTGTTGTGGTACTTACCAGATCGCTTTTGGCAAGAAATCAGAAAAAAGTTGTAGCATTTTGCATTTGAATGCTATATAATGGTGTCAAAATACTGACAGTCATGGGGGTTTACCATGCTTTTTAGAAAAAAGATGCCTCGTTCCTGCAATTATTGCGCAAAGGGAACTGTGCTGGAGAACGGAACAGTTCTTTGTGTGAAACGAGGAATTGTTTCCGCAGAAAAGCCGTGTGCCGGCTTCCGATATGACCCTTGCCGCAGAATTCCGCCAAAGCAAAAGTCTGCTGATTTCCGTAATTTTAAGGACGAGGACTTCTCTCTGTAAATGAAACAGCCGCTGTAGATTCTACAGCGGCTGTTATTTATTTCATCATATCCAACAAATCATTTTCAGATAGAATTGGTATTCCCAATTCCCGTGCTTTACGCTCTTTAGAGCCGGCATTTTCGCCTACCACTACATAGCTGGTCTTTTTCGACACAGAACCGGATGTTTTACCACCGAATAGTTCGATTTTCTCAGTAGCCTCCTCGCGGGTGAATTGTGTCAATGCGCCGGTTAAAACAAAAGTAAGACCGGCAAATCTGGAATCGGTAATAACTCTTTTATTTTCAAAATTGACACCGGCATTGCGCAGTTTGTCAATCATGTTGATCGATTGTGGTTGGCGGAACCATTGCACGATAGAATCAGCTGTAATATCGCCAATATCCGGGATCTCACGTAACTGCTCCGCCGTAGCACTCATAAGCGCATCCATAGAGCCAAAGTGCGTTGCCAGCACTTTTCCGGTCTTAGCGCCAACCTGCCGGATTCCCAGTGCATATATCAGCTTACTCAGATCCTGCTGTTTGCTGCCTTCGATTGCCTCCAGCAGCTTGTTTGCAGCTACCTCACCCTTTTGCCAAAGTGACTTCATTTGATCCAGTGTCAGGTAGTAGATATCTGCAGGAGATTTAATGAATCCCTTTTCGATCAACGCTTCAACGATAGCGGAGCCCAGACCGTCAATGTCCATAGCGTCACGGCTGACAAAGTGCGCAATATTGCGGGAAAGCTGCGCAGGACATTCTGCGCCGGTACAACGAATAAATGCGCCGTCATCATCTTTTTGCGTTGCTGCGCCGCATACAGGACAAACAGACGGCAAGCAATATGCAACTGAATCGCCGGAGCGCTTGTCCAACTCCACTTCAAGAATTTCAGGGATGATTTCACCCGCTTTACGAATCTTGACGGTGTCACCGATCCGAATATCACGTTCAGAAATAAAGTCCTGATTATGCAAGGTTGCATTGGTAACGGTAGTACCGGCAAGACGCACCGGCTTCACCACCGCCTTGGGTGTCAATACACCGGTTCTGCCAACCTGTACAACAATATCCTCGATTACTGTAGATTTAATTTCGGGCGGATATTTATATGCAGCTGCCCAGCGAGGGAATTTTGCGGTACTGCCCAATTTCTCGCGCAAGGTCAGGTCATTTACTTTGATTACAGCGCCATCGATATCGCAAATAAGAGATTCTCGGTTTTCATTGATCTGCAGAATGTGATTCTGAATCGAATCAATATTACGCAGAAGCTCGTTGGGGATGACCTTGAATTGCAAACTGCGCAGATAGTCCAAGGATTCCTGATGGGTCTTAAAGCTTACACCCTCTGCAAGCTGAATGTTAAATATATAAATATCCAATCCCCGCTTGCCAGCGATTTTGGGATCCAGCTGGCGCAGAGAGCCTGCAGCGGCATTCCGGGGGTTTGCAAACAACGGCTTCCCCTCATATTCCTGCTGCGCATTGAGCTTTTCAAAGCTGGCTTTCGGCATAAACACTTCGCCGCGGACGATCAGTCTGCCGGGTGCATTGCTCAGTTGCATGGGAATAGAACGAATGGTTTTCAGATTCTGGGTAACATCCTCGCCTACCGTTCCGTCGCCACGGGTTGCGCCTCTGACGAATATGCCGTTTTCGTATTCCAGAGCAACGGAAAGGCCATCTATTTTCGGCTCAATAGAAAAATCAACATCCGGATATTGAGAAAGGATCTTACTGCAAAATTCCGAGAGTTCATCCATAGAGAATACATCCTGCAAACTCATCAGTGGCACAGGATGTACTACCTTTTCGAATTTGCTTAATGCCTCGCCACCGACTCTATTTGTGGGAGAATCCGGTTTTGCCAGTTCAGGATGTTCTTTTTCCAGATCCTCCAACTCCCGTAGCAAGCGATCATATTCAAAATCAGGTAATTGGGGATCATCCAAAACATAATAGCGATAATTCGCATCGTTCAGGATCTGGGTAAGTTCTTTTACTCTATTTGTGGCTTCCATTGCTTCCTCCAGTTTGTAGAAATGTTTCCGGCACTTGACCGACGATGATAGTTTCGGCAACTACCACCTGACTGGATACTGTAAAATAATTGGTTTCGCCCAATGCAAGGACTGCTACATCAACGCTGATGTACATGTTTAACTGCTGTAGGGTCTGATTGATGCCGGCTTCCGTAAAATCACTGTTAAATTCCGCGTCAGAATTGCGAATTGACAGAATATGAACCGGAATTTCAGGGCCTCGCCCAGCTAAAATCTCCGGTAAGATCAAGTCGCCGACCGGTATTCCAAGGTCAGATGTATCCAACGCAAGAATCTCATCATTGATGCGATTCAAAATATCTGTTTTCAGGCGATTAACTTCGCTCATATTCGTTTTTAATGCGGTAATGCGTCCGTTCAGATCTTTCTCAAAATATACAATGCGGTCATATTGTATATTTCCACCTTCGATTTGTTCGTCGATGGCATCATTGATAAGATCAGATGTTGCATTTTTAACTTGAGTTTCCGCAAGTCCTCGAATGGCAGAGCGGTACTTGTATCGAAATAACGTCACCGCAGCAATAGCGATAACCACGATTACAATAAGCCAGCGCAATGCACGTCTGCAGCCTCGTCGCATAAGATCCCCCCTAGGGAATCGTATGCATATAAGCGCATATCATTACAAACGCTTCATATATGCCGATGCAGAATTTGCCATCAGCTTCTTTGTGCCAATTTCGTCAAACGCGATTTCCAAAAGCGCATCGGCGCCCATTTTGATGACAGACAATACAAGACCACGACCAAAGGCTTTGTGGTGTACCATATCGCCCTTGGAAAGATCCAGTTTCGGCGCTTTTGTCTGCGCAGCAGTCTGTTGTAGATAGGAACGAGACGGTGCAGGTGCGGTGTATGTCTGCGGCATAGCGTAGTTATATCTGTTAGGCGCAGGCTGTGCGTATGCGCCCTTTGTTACGGTGAGATCGACCGGTATCTCTTTCAGAAAACGGGACGGCAGAGAGGCACTGGTCTTGCCGTAGAGCATACGCTGCTTTGCGTAGGATATGGTCAGATTTCGCATTGCTCTTGTAATGGCTACATAGCAAAGCCGACGCTCCTCCTCCATTTCCTCGTAATCACCGATTGCACGCATGCCAGGGAATAAACCATCCTCAAAGCCCACAAGGTATACATTTGGAAATTCCAGTCCCTTTGCAGTATGCATGGTCATCATAACAACGGCATCGTCGCTGTCGTTGTAGGTTTCCAGATCGGTGTAAAGTGCAATTTCCTCCAAAAAGCCTGCCAAAGTAGGCATATCAGCATTTTGCTCATAAGCAAGGATGCTGGATTTCAATTCTTGAATATTCTCAAGTCGAGTTTTGTTTTCCTCGGTAGGCTTGCTCTCCAGCATGGAAATATAACCGGTTCGATTCATGACTTCCTCGTAGAAATCGGACAAGGAGCTACTGTTTGCCAGCAATTGATCCAATTCCTCGATCATTTGGCTGAACTGCTTCAATTTTGCGGCAGATTTCTCAAGCGGTGCATAGAAATCGGTATTGGAAATGACGTGATATAATCCCTTTCCCTCTGCGGTGGCCAGACGATCCGCAACCTCGACAGTTTTATTACCGATACCTCTTGGTGGATTATTGATGATTCTGTGAAGCCGTAGATCATCTGTGCGATTATTTATCACACATAAATAAGACAACATGTCCTTAATTTCGGCGCGGTCAAAGAAGCGCATACCGCCGATCACACGGTACGGAATGCCGTTTCGTTTCATGGCATATTCAATGGCGTTGGATTGTGCGTTAGTACGATATAAGATCGCATGATCCTTAAAATTTTTGCCCTTTGACTGCAACATGATCTGACCGGCAATGTAATTTGCCTCTGCACCCTCGTCAGAGGCCTGATACACCGTGATCTTATCGCCCTCGCCGTTGGCAGTCCACAAACGCTTGCCTTTTCTGCCCAGGTTGTGGGCGATCACGGCATTAGCGGCATTCAGGATCGCTTGGGTAGAACGATAATTTTGTTCCAGTCGAATAACACGACTGCCACGGTACTGATTTTCAAAATCAAGGATATTTTCAATGGTTGCGCCACGGAAACGATAAATACTCTGGTCATCGTCACCCACAACGCAAATATTTTCATGACCGCCTGCCAGTAATGCTGTTAGCAGATATTGAGAATGGTTGGTGTCCTGATACTCATCTACAAGCACATACCGGAATTTGCGCTGATAGTATGTTCTAACATCCTCATTTTGCTGCAAAAGCTGAACAGTCTTATAAATAATATCGTCAAAATCCAAAGCATCGTTTTCCTTGAGTTTGGCTTGATAACGGGCATAAGCATTGGCGATATGGGACAAACGGAAATCGCCGCTTGTGGCGATATTTTGCCGCATTTGCTCCGGGCCGACCATCTTATCCTTTTCACGGCTGATAATATTCAGAACATACTTCGCAGGAAAGGTCTTATCGTCCAGACCCATTTCCTTGATAATATCCTTCATCAATCGTTCAGAATCAGACGAATCATATATGGTAAAACGATTGCTGTAACCCAGTCTGTCGATGTCACGACGGAGAATACGGCAGCAAGCAGAATGGAACGTAGCAGCCCAAACATCCTGTGCCTGATCGCCGAGGATGTTACACAAGCGATCTTTTAATTCATTAGCCGCTTTGTTGGTAAATGTGATCGCAATAATACTCCAGGGCGCTGCAGGTTCGACTGCGCAAAGGGAATCTGCACGGAAAGTGTCATAATTGTTCATGGTATCCGGTAAATTCTCAAGAAAAAGGACGTCCTCCTCAGTCAAGGATTCCGGATATTCATTGGTATCAGAACCTCTGCCGAAACGAATCAGATTTGCGATACGGTTTATGAGCACGGTTGTCTTACCGCTGCCTGCACCGGCAAGCAGCAAAAGCGGACCTTCTGTTGCCATAACCGCCTTTCTTTGCTGCTGATTCAGTTTGGCGAATTGCGATTCGATGTATTTATTTCTGGCCGCATAAAATCGGCTGATCGTTTGTTCGGTCATAAGCGCACCTATCTATCTGCATGATACTCTTATTTTACTCTAATTTCGACAAAAGGTAAAGAAAAATATTAACATAAATATGCTTTTAATTGCTGTAAAGCCTTTTTTTCGATTCGAGAAACCTGGACCTGACTGACACGCAAAACTTTTGATACTCTTTGCTGTGTCAGACCGTGAAAATATCGCAAATTGATAACTGTGGACTCCCTTTCCGGAAGTCGCTGAATTGCTTGGCGCAAGGCGATCTTTTCCAATATTTTATCCTCGGATTCCGTGTCTGTCAGAATATTTTCCAGTGAAAAACCATCCTCACCTGCTGGTTGCTGCATAGATTCCACGGATGCAGTGGCAGTTTCAGCAATCGCGATCTCCTCCGGTGTAAAGCCAGTCTGCTCTGCAATCTCCCCTACTGTCGGCTCTCTGCATAGCGATGCAAGTAAATCGTTGCGTGCGCTTTTTATAACGGCTGCTTTTTCCTTGATTCCTCTGGAAACCTTAACTGCACCGTCATCTCGCAAAAAACGTCGGATCTCACCGGAAATTTTGGGGACGGCATAGGTGGAAAATTGCGTGCCGTATTGCAGATCAAATCCGCTGACTGCTTTCAAAAAACCCAGACAACCAAGCTGATATAAATCATCTGCCTCTGTGCCTCTGCCCAAAAATCGCCGCACGATCGACCATATCAGTCCTGCGTTTTCGTTAACTAATTGCTCACTGGCAGAGGTATCGCCTTGCTGTGCTCTTTTAATCAAATCTTCCGTTCTGCTCATTTGCGCCGCTGCAGCTTTCTGCGCATATGTACGCTTGTCCCTTTCCCTGGTTTCGAACTAACTTTAAACGATGTCATGAAGCTTTCCATAATGGTAAAGCCCATGCCGCTGCGGTCAGAACCCCCGGTTGTAAACATGGGTCTGCGAGCCTGCTCCAGATCCTGAATACCGACACCTTTATCCTTGATAACAATATCCAAAGTGCTGTCTTTCAAAATTCTGCATCGAACGGTAATCATACCAATATCATTTGGGTAAGCGTGTACAATACAGTTTGTAACCGCTTCAGATACGGCTGTACGAATATCTCCCAGTTCCTCTAAAGTAGGGTCAAGCTGCGCTGCGAAACAAGCTACAGCGCTGCGGGCAAAACCTTCGTTTGTCGACTTGCTGGGAAACTCCAATGTCATATAGTTTTCAAATTTCATGATACTGCCTCCTTGATTTCTACTAATTTATCAATGCCGGAAGTGCGAAATACCTTCATAGGCTGTGCGTTCAGTCCGGTTAGTTCCAGTCTGCCCTGGATTCTAGTCATATTTCTTAATGCGTTTATCACCACAGCGATTCCGGAGGAATCCATAAATGTAACCTCCTGAAAGTCCAGGGTGCATATTCTGGGCGCATAAGCCTCTATTTTTGCGGTAATGGAATTAATATAACTTTTTGCGCAATGGTGATCGATTTCGCCGGTTAGTACCACCGTTAAATGTCCGTCTTGTAAATAGCTTGTAAATCGCAAAATTATGCCTCCTCTCGTTAGTACAAAAACAGTATAAATAGGCTGTTATACAATTTACCATCGAAAACAGGCACATAAAAAATAAAGGCATGCAAACCAACGGCTTGCATGCCAATATATTAAATTAAAGTTTCTTAAGTGCAGCTTCGCTTTCTTCCAACTGGGTGATCAGATCACGAGCCTTTGCGGCCTTTTCACGCTCGGCATTTACAACATTTTCCGGTGCACGAGCGGTAAAGTTCTCGTTAGAAAGCTTGGCCTCCAAACCAGCAAGATTCTTTCTTGCCTTTTCCAGTTCCTTGCCGATACGCTCCAATTCCTTACTTACATCCACCAGCTGACCCATAGGGATATACAGCTTGGCATCCGCAGTGGTAATGTCACCATGCCGTCCAGATTTTCCGGTTCTTTTTCAAGCAGAGAAACGGTATCGGCATAAGCCAAGCGCTGCAGGAAGCCCTCGCCCTCTGTGAAAATCTGGGGCTTGGAGGTCAGAACGAACAGTGCAGCCTTCTTACTGGGCGGTACGTTCATTTCCAGTCGGCGGTTACGGATCGCACGAATAGCATCCATAACAGATTCCATCTGATCGCACTCAGCTTTAAATGCCAGATCCTTACGATACTCCGGCCACTGCGCAATAATCAGCGCATCGCCATCATGTGGGATGGACTGCCAGATCTCCTCGGTGATAAACGGCATAAAGGGATGCAGCAGGCGCAGGATCTGATCCAGAACATATACGAGAACCTGAATTGCGGTCTGCTTACGGTCTGCATCCTCGGCATACAGACGAGCCTTTGTCAGCTCAATATACCAGTCACAGTAGGTGTCCCATATATAGTCATATACCTTCTGAACAGCAACACCCAGCTCGAATTTTTCCAAATTCTCGGTGACTTCTGCAATTAGGGTGTTCAATTTGGACAGAACCCATTTGTCGGCAATCTCCAGTTTGGAAATCTCGGGCAATTCGTTCTTTGCGTCATCGCTAAGGTTCATCATCACATAACGGGATGCGTTCCAAAGCTTGTTTGCAAAGTTACGCATAGCCTCACAACGCTCTACATAGAAACGCATGTCATTACCGGGAGAATTGCCGGTGACCATGTTCATACGCAGTGCATCGCAGCCATATTTTTCGATCATCTCCAGGGGATCGATGCCATTGCCTAGGGACTTGGACATCTTTCTGCCCTTATCGTCACGCACCAGACCGTGGATCAGGACTGTGTGGAACGGTGTCTTACCGGTATGCTCGCATCCGGAGAAAATCATTCTGGCAACCCAGAAGAAAATGATATCATAGCCGGTAACCAGCACATCTGTGGGATAGAAATAGTCAAGATCCGGCGTATTTTCAGGCCAACCAAGGGTCTCGAAGGGCCACAGTGCTGAGGAGAACCAGGTATCCAATACATCGGGATCTCTTTCGATCTTTGTGCTTCCGCATTTCTCACACTTGCATGCATCCTCACGGGAGACGGTAATATGACCGCACTCCTCGCAAGTCCACGCAGGAATCTGATGACCCCACCACAGCTGACGGGAAATACACCAGTCACGGACGTTCTCCATCCAGTTCAGATAAGTCTTGCTGAAACGGTCGGGAACGAACTTGGTCTCCCCTTCTTTAACAACACGGATCGCTTCCTCTGCCAAGGGCTGCATCTTAACAAACCACTGAGCAGAGATGATCGGCTCAACATCGTTGTGGCAGCGATAGCAAGTACCCACATTGTGAGCATGGTCATCCACCTTGACCAGGAAGCCTTGTGCTTCAAGATCAGCAACGATCTGTTTTCTTGCCTCGTAACGGTCAAGTCCCTCATATCTGCCGCCGTAGCTGTTAACCACGCCGTTGTCGTCCAGTACACGGATAACCTCAAGATTATGGCGCAAGCCAACCTCAAAGTCGTTGGGATCGTGTGCAGGGGTCATCTTAACGCAACCGGTACCAAAGTCCATTTCTGCATAATCGTCGGCAACAATGGGGATTTCCTTGTTAACCAGCGGCAACATGACCTTTTTGCCAACGATGGAAGTATAACGCTCGTCGTTGGGGTTGACACAAACGCCGGTGTCGCCCAGCATGGTTTCCGGACGGGTGGTTGCCACAACCACATCACCGCTGCCATCAGCCAAGGGATAGCGAATATGCCACAGATGACCGGGCTTATCCACATACTCAACTTCTGCATCAGACAGTGCTGTCACACAGTTGGGACACCAGTTGATAATACGGCTGCCCTTGTAGATCAAGCCCTTTTCGTACAGAGATACAAAGACCTCACGAACTGCATTGGAACAACCCTCATCCATGGTAAATCTAGCTCTGTCCCAATCGCAGGACGCACCCAGCTTTTTCTGCTGCTGAACGATGCGATTGCCATATTTATTTTTCCAGTCCCAGACGCGCTCCAGGAACTTCTCTCGGCCAAGATCATAGCGGGTCAGACCTTCCTTGCGAAGCTCTTCCTCTACCTTGATCTGGGTAGCAATGCCGGCATGGTCAACACCGGGTACCCAAAGGGCATTATAACCCTGCATACGCTTAAAACGAATCAGCGTATCCTGCAGTGTTGCGTCCATTGCGTGACCCATATGCAACTGACCGGTGACGTTGGGGGGCGGCATAACGATGGTGTAAGGCTTTGCGCCTTCCTTCATCGCAGGGCGGAAATAGCCGCTGGATTCCCACATATCGTAGATTTTATTTTCTACTTGCTGCGGTTCATAGACCTTGGGCAGTTCTCTTGCCATAATCAACACTCCTTCATGTAAAAAGCCCTGAGCCAAATTGGCTCAGGGCGAAAAA
Source organism: Faecousia sp. (assembly GCA_045537865.1). Lineage (GTDB taxonomy): Bacteria > Bacillota > Clostridia > Oscillospirales > Oscillospiraceae > Faecousia. Next base: position 17,045 of record JAZSQH010000082.1, read on the forward strand.
TACTTTCCGTGGTACCACCTGAATTCCCACAAATGTGGGCACTTAAAAGCGATAACGGGCTGACCCGTGCCGCCCTACTGATTCAGGCGGCCAGCTCCGGGGCGACAATTCAGACTTGGACATACGTGCTTACACCAACCGCACGCTCTCTTGGATGACCGGTAGCAGAAAACTCCCCATCTGTGCATTTAACGTTGTTAAACTATCATATTATATGATTTCTGTCAACTAAAAATAAGAATTTAGAGGACAATTCTTGACTGATAAGGGGATTTTACATATAATATAGCAAATACTTGATTGTGAGTTGACTAATATGAAGCTATCGTTGGTTGTCCCCTGCTATAACGAAGCGGAAAGCGTTCCGCTGTTTCAGGATGCCGCATTATCTGCATTTGCAAACTGCGGCTATGATTATGAGATCGTTTTTGTGGATGACGGCAGCAGTGATGCAACTATGCATCAGCTGCGAAAGATCTATAATCAGCAAAAATGTCCGGTAAAAGTAATCAGCTTTTCCCGTAATTTTGGTAAAGAAGCCGGAATTTATGCCGGTATACAACACGCAGATGGCGAGTATATTGCACTGATCGATGCAGATCTACAGCAGCGCCCGGAGATCGTACGGGATATGGTTGCGATTTTGGATAAAAAGCCGGAGCTGGATATGGTAACTGCCTATCAAGATCGCCGCAGCGAGGGGCGCGTTTTATCGTTCTTTAAGAAAAGCTTTTACAAGCTGATCAACAAGATTTCCAAGACGCAGCTGAAAGCAGATGCCAGCGATTTCCGAACATTCCGTCGCACCGTAGCAGAAAGTATTTTGTCTATGACAGAATATCACCGTTTTTCCAAAGGACTGTTTGCATGGGTCGGCTTTAATACCTGCTATATCCCTTACACGGCGCACAAGCGTGTGGCCGGAAAGACGAAATGGAGTTTCCGGAAACTCTTTAACTACGCACTGGAGGGTATTATCGGATTTACCACTGCTCCCCTACGCATCGCTACCGTTATTGGCATGCTGACTGCTGTTGCCGCATTTTTATACTTGATCGCTGTGGTGGTTGAAAAGTTCGTTTGGGGCATTGCGATCCCCGGTTATGCTACGATCATCGTGCTGATTTTGCTGCTGGGCAGCGTGCAGCTGCTGTGTATCGGCATTATCGGCGAATACGTAGGCAGAATCTTTGAACAAGGCAAGGATCGGCCCATTTTCATTATTAAAGAATTATTGAAATAAATTAAGAGCTTCGGGATTACCGAAGCTCTTTTTTTATATCGATTCCAAGGTCTATGATTTTGTTACGAATAAAGATCAGATCCTCAAACGTTTCCGGTCGTTTGGTCTTATCGCGCAACAATGCTGATGGGTGATATATTGCGGTAATCCATGTGTCATTTCTGTCAATCCAAGTGCCATGATCACGAGTGATTTTGTAGTCTGGCTCAATGATTCGCTTGGCAGCGATTCTGCCAAGACAAATAATCATCTTCGGTTTAACCAAAGCAACCTGCGCTCGGAGGTAATCGATGCACGCATCCTGCTCGCAATCCAACGGATCACGATTATGCGGCGGTCTGCATTTAACGATATTGGCAATATAGGTATTCGTGCGATCCAAATCAATGATAGAAAGCATCTCGTCCAAAAATTGACCTGCTGCACCCACAAAAGGTATGCCTTGCAGATCCTCTTGCTCACCGGGTCCCTCGCCGATCAGCATAATATTTGCATTCCGGTTACCGACGCCAAATACAACGTTATTTCTGCCCGAGCATAATTCACAGCGACTGCATTGTTGGCACTTTGATTCAAGCTCTTCCCAGCTTTGCATTATTTACTCCTTCTTCTGTTGCGACGATATTGCTTGCGTCGAAGAGTAACGAAATAAGCTTTTATTTTCCCAGAGAATTTGATTACAGCGAAAATTACACCAATGCCAACAACGATCAATAAAACCGTGACCAGCCATCCGGCGGTATCAGTTTGTGTGTTCTGCTGCTGGGGTTGATCGACAGAAGCATTTGCATGGCTCACCGTGTTCATCGCACATAACTCAGCCTCAGCAACGCATATACCACCGTACCAAATTTGTACAGAGGATATAATGTCGCCGGCTTGCAGCGGTGCGGAGAAAATGTTATTAGTATAACGAAAATCCAGATCTGTTTTCGAAATATCCTCCGGCAAAACCGTAGAAAGCGAGACATTAGGGCCTAAAACAACATCTGATGTGCCGTCTGCTACTTTGCATTGGATCAACGCTTGGTCTGCATAGAGAATCTGTACAGACTTGTAGCCGGTAAATCCGGCGTCCAGTAAAGTCTTTGTTTCCTTGTAGCCACCAACACTGATTGCGGTATAGCCATCCTCTTCGTAAATGGATTCCGAACCCATGACCACGCTAATTAATCGCATGCCATTGGATTCAGCAACGGATGCAAAACAGCGTGTGCCATCCTCAGTCACACCGGTTCTGCCTGCGATCACACGTGCATCATAGTAAAGATAACTGCCTTTATCCATCATAGAGTTGCCGGAGGTCAGTTCTCTTGCTTCTGACATGTTTGTAGCAGCAACCGTATAGTTGGTTGTTGCAAATATTTCTTTCAGAACATCATTTTCGATAGCCGCCTTCATAATACGAGCGGCATCTCGTGCGGTGGTGTATTGCGAAGCATCGTGCAATCCATGAACATTCATAAATTGGGTGCTACTGCAGCCCAACTGCTGGGCATACACATTCATTTCAGATACAAATGCGGTTTGGCTGCCACTGATATGCTCTGCAATTACAGCAGCGGCATCATTAGCAGAATCTACCAGCAAGCAGTAGAGCAGATCTTTCAGGGTCATAACCTCACCTGCTACCAAGTCAGCAGAGACTGCATTATAGGGCACGGAATCAACCGCGCTTTGGGTGACGGTAACCGGTGCATCCATATTTCCGTTTTCTACGGCGATCAGCGCAGTCAGGACTTTTACCAAGCTCGCAGGATACATCTGTGCATCAGCATTCCATGCGTACATAACGGTGTCACTGTTTGCTTCGTACAGGAAAGCGGCCTGAACATTTTCTGTCAGTTGTCCCGTACCCAAAAGCGCTGCCTGGCCATCTAAACTGTGACAGCCACGAATAACGGATGCATCACTGTTTTCAGCCACGAAATCTATATCATCTGCCAATGCAACATTCACGGCAGAAAAGTTAAATAAGGAAAATATTAGGATAAAAGTGCAAAATATAGCAATTTTTTTCATTTTTTTACCTCATATATGAGAATCGGGCTTGTCCGATTGCAGATTGTTGTGTATAATATTGCATATTATAACAGTATTTCTTTTTTCCGTCAATCCGGGAGGCGCAGGATGTCCAAAAAATTAAGTTTTGCTTTGCTTTTGTTATCAACAGCACTGTTTGCTTGTTTGCTGATTGGTGTTTTTATCGGAAGAAGCACAGCCGGGTCACAGATCAATCTGTCGCAATATGAAAAGATTTCTGCTACCGGCAGCACCGATGCCGTATCAGATATATCTGAATCCGCAGGAAAAATCAACTTAAACACAGCGACTATCGATGATCTGACCTTGTTGCCGGGAATTGGTGAAGTTCTGGCGCAACGAATTATTGCTTACCGAGATGAAATCGATGGTTATGAAAATATTGATGAGTTAATAAATGTCCAAGGGATCGGCAATGCGACCCTGAATAAAATTTCGGATTATATTACCGTTGGAGGTTAATATGAAAATATTAGTTGTAGACGACGAAGCATTATTAGTAAAAGGAATCCGTTTTAACCTACAAAATGACGGATATGACATTCTTACCGGCTCAAACGGTGAAGAAGCCGTTCAGATCGCAAGGGAGCAGAATCCGGATCTGATTATTCTGGACATTATGATGCCCTATATGGATGGTCTGACCGCCTGCGCCCGTATCCGTGAATTTTCGGATGTGCCGATCATTCTGCTGACTGCAAAAGTCGAGGATATGGACAAGCTTATGGGCTTTGAACAAGGTGCAGACGACTACCTTACCAAACCCTTTAATATTTTGGAATTAAAGGCACGAGTACGTGCATTATTAAGAAGATCTGCACCGAAAAACGAACAGAAGTCTGCAGATCTGACAATCGGTTCTATTTCCTTGGATCTGAACGCAAGAAACGCATACAAATGCGGCGAACTTGTGGATCTCACCGCAAAAGAATTTGATGTTATTGAATTCTTGATGAACAACCCTAACCACGTTTATTCACGCGAAGCGCTGCTCGATACCATCTGGGCTTATGAGTACAGAAGCGATATCCGCACTGTGGACGTCCACATCCGTCGCCTCCGTGAAAAACTGGAAGAAAACCCGGCTGATCCGCAGTACATTATGACGAAATGGGGCGTTGGCTATTACTTCAAAAAGTAAATCATTTGCGCACATACAGTTTAACAGCGCAAACTTCCGCTATGCCTTGATCTACATGATCATCACCTTTATTGCACTTGTGGTCCTGAATGTATACTGCTCAAAGACCAGTCAGAACATGTTTCACAGAAGCAATAAAGCCTCCATTTTTGAGAAATGCAGCCTGGCATCTGCTGAAATTTCAAAATTGAATATGTTAACTACCGATGCCGTATCCGAAGCTGTTTCCAGCTTTGAAATGATCGACGTTAACAGAATGATCATTACCGATCACACCGGTGAGGCGGTCTATGACAGCGGCAGTCGCCCTTCCCTTGTAGGAAAATCGGTGCTGTTTCCTGAAGTGATCTCTGCGCTATCCGGTAACGATGTTTTTATCGGCAATTACCATGCCGGTATTATGCGTTCCAGCGCAGCTATGCCGATTTATGCATACGGTTCTTTAATAGGTTGCGTATATATCACGGACACCAACGCATCCCAGGGTGAACTGATTGCTAAGCTGCAAAGCAACGTATTTACCATTACCGTTATATTGGAAATCATCGTTATTATTTGTTCTTTCATATTCTCCAGTACTTATTTCTCACGCTTCCGTAAGATCATGTCCTCTATTCGAAATGTGCGTGAGGGCGACTATTCCCACCAGCTGGAATTACCCGGCAATGATGAGCTGAATGCACTTGGAACCGAGTTTAATGATTTGATCGGCCGCTTGCAGCGATCTGAACAAACACGAAATCAATTTGTGTCAGATGCATCCCACGAATTAAAAACACCGCTTGCCAGCATCAAGCTTTTGTCTGATTCCATTTTGCAGAACAATCTGGATATGGACACCATCACAGAGTTTATCGGTGATATCGGCAGTGAAGCTGACCGGTTAAACCGTATGTCGCAAAAATTACTTATGTTGTCCAAGACTGACGGCACCTATGAGGGTGAATTTGAGATTACCTGTATTCCCCCTACAATCCATAGAATCGTTCGTATGCTGTCAGCGAATGCCCAAAATAAAGATGTTGAGATCATCACAAACATTCATGATGAGAGTATGATTTTGATTCAGGAGGATGACCTGTATCAGATCATTTTCAACCTCATCGAAAACGGCATCAAATATAATAAGATCGGCGGTAAACTGGAAATTGATCTGAGCCGTGTAAACAATGATGTTGTATTGAAAATCCACGACACCGGTGTTGGTATTCCGGAGGAATCCTTGGAGCACATCTTTGAGCGTTTTTATCGTGTGGACAAGGCCAGATCCCGCTCCACCGGCGGCAGTGGCCTTGGCTTGTCGATCGTCCACAACATGGTAAAGCGCAACGGCGGAACGATCGATGTCGTCAGTGTGGCAAACGAGGGCACGACCTTTACGCTGACCTTCCCGGCATTTGATTTTATGGAGGCAGAGCGATGAAACAAATATTATGCATCATTCTTGCTGCTTTCGTTCTGTTTGCCGGTTGCGCAAAACAGTCGGGCGAACAATATAACTCCGTGAATTTTTACTACAAAACCGACCCTATCGATTATGAATCAGATAGCGGTATTATCAGCACGGAAACACGCTTGGTCAGCGGTGCGGTTGATAATTACACTGAGCTTCTGCGTCAGTATCTGAATGGCGCGAGAAAACGGAATTGTATTTCCCCCTTCCCTGCCGGAACTACATTGGAAAGCTTCAGCATGGACGATTCAATTGCAACCGTTACATTGAGTTCGCATCTATCATTGCTAACCGATCATGAATTAATGATTGCTTGTATCTGTATGGCGCGAACAGTCTTTGATCTTACAGATGTTCAGGCTGTACACATCCGCTCCCTGAACAATTATTTGGACGGCAAGCCATATATCGAGATCAGTCAGGACAGCTATGTTCTGTTTGATTACAGTTACAAAGCAGATTGAGCTTTTATCATTTCCAAGGACATGCCATCCGCTGATAAACGCATTGATTCTAATGTGCGCAGATATGCAAATGGCTTTTCCGGATCCAGGCTGACCGATTCAGAGCTGTGAATATGCCCTTGTGGAACAAGAATGAAGTCTATTGCATTTATGTCTACGTTCCGGGCGGCGACAGAAGTATTCATACCATACATTCCATCAATCGGCGCGCATATTCCAATATCCGTCTGTTTATCCCCTGACTGGATAAGAATACGGTGTAGCCCCTGGTTGGGAAGTGTGCAGCGACAGCAGATCTTATAATACAATCCGTTTTGCGTAACCGTCGCTGTTCCAACAATTTTATGATCATAGCGAATATCAAAACACATAAAAATCCCCCTTGCTGCAACCATATGCGGCAAGGGGGTATTCCATTCATGTGGCTGTGTTTTCATGCAAACCGAAACTAACTGCGATGGCATCATCTACAAGCTGCATGTGCGCATCGTCCAGCTTGCCCATATGCTCCCGCAGCCGACGCTTATCGATGGTTCGGATTTGTTCAAGCAGGATAACTGAGTCTTTGGTAAGCCCGACGCTTCCGCCTGCAATATTGATATGCGTAGGCAATCGTGCTTTACTTGTCTGGCTGGTAATTGCGGCAGCGATCACCGTGGGTGAATGTCTGTTGCCGGTATCATTTTGCACAATGAGCACCGGACGTGTTCCGCCCTGTTCGCTGCCGACTACCGGTGAAAGATCGGCATAAAAAATGTCGCCTCGTCTGACTATTGCGTCCATTTGTTTCACTCTCCGTGGGAAAACATACCGACGCTACCAGAAAATTCTATGTAACGCGGCTGAAAGTATTCTCCCACGCACATAAGAAATTTATACGGCTGCGCCGTTAAATTATCCTATGCGTTATCAGACAACATGCTACAAGATAGTAAAGCCTTCTATCCGCATCGACACGATCTGCATGCCATCCCAAATGATCTGCGCTTGTGTTGGAATATTCTGCTTATCCACATTCACTGAAACAATGATTGGCATTTCTGAATGATTGTCCTGAAATTGGACGCAATATCCATTTTCTGTATCCATACACGAATCAATATAGCCGCTTTTCAACCCACGGATAAAAAACCAAGGCGCACTTACCGGTGTCAGGATTCCATCCGCTATGGGTTCAAATAGCAGAACCTTATCGTCAAACGTGATTTTCCCGGTATTATCAGAAACTACTCCACTGACACCACTGATCGTCTCCGGTGCAAGCACCTGAAAACAGACAGTTCCATCCGTTTCTGTCTTACAGTCCATATTAAATGTATAGAATTTATCGCCAAAATCTGCAGTTACTTCTGCCTGGAATATACATTGTTGAGCGGATAAGACATTACGCCTTAAACTCAAAGCCTTATCTATAGATTTTTCAGAACTTGCACATCCGGTCAATACCGCCATAATTCCAAGTAGCGCAAATAGCCGCTTCACACGATCACGTCCTATTTTAGAAGTTGCGGCAGAACATTGATCATATCAGAAGGAAGCATGCCATACTCCCCGATTTTTCCTTTGCAAATATCGCCGGCAGCTCCGTGCAACCATGCGCCGGCAGCTGCAGATTCTAATGCAGGAATACCAAATCCAAGCAAGGCAGTAATAATGCCTGCCAGCAGATCTCCGCTGCCGCCAACTGCCATACCCGGATTGCCGGTGGTATTCAGGTACCCCCTCTCACCATCGGTTATCACTGTATTATGACCCTTCAGGAGTATGATGTTGCCCAAGTCCTTAGCTGCTGCTCGTGCGACTTCCCATCTGTCCTCAACAGTCGTATCGAATAAACGAGAAAATTCACCAGTATGTGGCGTCAGAATTGTGGGCGCTGTTCTTGTCCGCAATACATCCTTATGTTGACACATAGCATTTATGCCATCAGCGTCCAGCACCACCGGGCCGTGGTAATTTTCCAATATCCATTTTGTGATACAAAGCGTGTCCTCAGATTGACCAATTCCCGGACCAATCAAGACAGCATCTTTTCCGGATATCATTTCCTCCAACCGGCCAATCGCCTCGGCAGCGATCATACCATTTCGATCCGGTAGCGGATGTACGATAGGCTCTAACGTCTTTCCTGCAATAATTGGATAAATGCTCTCTGGAACAACTAAATAAACCAAACCGGCACCGCACCGCAACGCACCCATAGCCGCTAAAATCGGCGCTCCGGTATAGCCACGGCTTCCGCAGATCAGCAGCAATTTGCCGCAATCACCTTTGTGTGTATCACTGGATCGATCCGGAAGAAGTGCCAATACATCTTTGTGATCGAGGATCAGTTGTTTCATGTCTATCACCTACCTAATATCATCTTATCACTTTCATATAATCACGTCAATGAAATTACACTTGCATTATTGATTCTTATGTGATAGTATAATCAAGATATTTAAAGGCTGAGACTGGGATGTCGGATATTGATTCAGCGCCAACAGAGAGAGCGGGATGGTGCGATCCGCTTGCGTGCAATATCGGGCTTTCGCCCACGAGCTGCTGTCTGAAATGTAGTAGGATATGCCGGTGGTCACCGTTATCGATCAGTGTGCATAACACATAAGCTGCGCCTTATGGCGAATTGCGGGTGGTACCGCGGAGGATTGCCTTCGTCCCGATTTTGGGATGGGGGTATTTTTTATACATCCTTTGGAAGGAGACTGGATTATGAGAGAACAATTAGAGCAAATCAAATTGCAGGCAATGACGGATCTTGAGGCCGCATCCTCACTGTCTGAGCTGGAGGAATTGCGTGTACGGCTTCTTGGTAAGAAAGGTGAACTGACCGCTGTTCTGAAGCAAATGGGTCAGCTTTCCCCTGAGGAGCGCCCTGTAATGGGTCAGATCGCAAACTCTGTTCGCAGCGCCATTGAGGAAAAGCTGGAACAGCGCAAGGCAACGATCAGTGCGGCTGTCATGGAGGCTAAACTCGTCGAGGAAGCAATTGATGTCACTATCCCCGGTGCACCTGCCGAGTTGGGTCATGAGCACCCAATGAACAAGGTTCTGCAGGAGATCAAAGACATTTTTGTTGGTATGGGATACCAGATCGTAGACGGCCCTGAGGTAGAACTGGCTGACTACAACTTCACAAAGCTGAACATTGAGGAAGGCCACCCCTCCCGTGATCGTTCTGACACATTCTACTTTACAGATGACGACGCTGTATTGCTCCGCACACAGACCAGTCCTATGCAGATTCGTGTCATGGAGAATGCAAAGCCTCCTATCTGTATTCTTGCGCCTGGCCGTGTTTACCGTAAGGACGAAGCCGATGCAACCCACTCCCCTATGTTCCATCAGATCGAGGGTCTTGTGGTTGACGAAAACATTACAATGGGCGACCTGAAGGGCGCACTGGTCACTGTTATGCGCCGTATCTACGGTCAGGATGCACAGATGCGTTTCCGTCCCCACCATTTCCCCTTTACCGAGCCCAGCTGCGAAATGGACATGCAGTGTCATAAATGTCATGGTACCGGCGAAGTAGACGGTCAGGTTTGCTCTACCTGCCACGGCGAAGGCTGGATCGAGCTGCTTGGCGCCGGCATGGTGCATCCCAAGGTTTTGGAATGTTGTGGCATTGATCCGGAAAAATACTCCGGTTTTGCATTTGGTATGGGTCTGGAGCGTATGGCTATGGGTCGTATGCGTATCAACGATCTGCGTCTGATCTTTGATAACGACATTCGCTTCCTGAGCCAATTCTAAGGGGGGTGTTTGAACATGAAACTGAATAGAAAGTGGATCAATGAGGAGTTTGTTGATCTGTCCAACATCTCTGATAAGGAATTTGTGGAGACTATGACCATCTTTGGACAGAAGGTCGAAACCTATGAGCGTCTGGATGCTGATATCAAGAATGTGGTGGTTGGCAAGGTCCTCTCTCTTGTTCGCCATGAGAATTCTGATCACATGTGGATTTGTCAAGTGGACGTTGGCGCTGATGAGCCTGTACAGATCGTCACCGGCGCACAGAATGTTCAGGCAGGCGATCTCGTGCCTGCTGCATTGCACAATTCCTGGCTGCCGGGCGGTGTGCATATTACCAAGGGTAAGCTGCGTGGCGTAGTATCCAACGGCATGCTTTGCTCTCTGAGCGAACTTAAGCTTACTGTTAATGATTTCCCCTACGCTATCGAAGATGGTATCTGGATCATTCAGGAGGATTGCAAGCCCGGCGATGACATTAACACCGTCATCGGCAATGACGATACTGTGGTTGATTTTGAAATTACCAATAATCGTCCGGATTGCTATTCCATCATCGGCCTTGCACGTGAAGCTGCAGCAGCTTTCGGCAAGGAGATGAAACACCACGAACCCGTGGTAAACGGCAGTAATGCCGGTTCTATGTACGAAATGTTGGACGTTGAAGTTCCCGCTGAGGAGCTGTGTAATCGTTACACTTCCAGAATGGTTGCGAACGTCCGTATTGCACCCTCACCCAAGTGGCTGCGGGATCGCCTGCGCGCAAATGGTATCCGTCCTATTAACAACATCGTTGACATCACCAATTATGTGATGCTGGAGTACGGCCAGCCTATGCATGCATTTGATTATCGCTATGTTGGTTCCGGAAAGATCGTTGTTCGTGAAGCGGAGGAAGGCGAAACACTGACCACCCTGGACGGCACAGTCCGTGATTTGAAGCCAGGTATGCTGGTGATCGCTGATGAAAACAAGCCCATCGGTCTTGCCGGTATTATGGGCGGCGAGAATTCCGAGATTCTTGACGATACTACGACTGTGGTATTTGAATCTGCCAACTTCAATGGCACTTCTATCCGTCAGACAGCATTGGCGCTGGGCATGCGCACAGAGTCCTCCGGTAAGTTCGAAAAGAATCTTGACCCCATGATGACTGTACCTGCTGTGCAGCGTGCCTGTGAGTTGGTGGAACTGCTTCAGTGCGGCGACGTCCTGGAGGGTATGATAGACATTATCAACTATGTTCCTGCGCCGAAAACAATGCCGCTGGAAGCAGACAAAATCAACAAGCTTCTGGGAACAAATATCCCTGAGGCAGATATGGTGCGCTACCTGCAACTGCTGGAGATCCCCGTGGAGAACGGCATGATTCAAGTTCCCTCCTGGCGTCCTGATCTGAATTTGATGGCAGATATTGCTGAGGAAGTCGGCAGATCTTACGGCTACAACGAGATCCCCACCACCACGCTGAAAACTTCTACCGAGGGTGGCTATTCTCCCTTTATGAAGTTCGAGTCAAAGGCAGGCGCTCTCTGCCGTGCATTAGGCTACAGCGAGATCATCACATATTCCTTTGTTTCCCCTACTATTTTCGACAATATCCGTATTCCGGCTGATTCTGCAATGCGCAACACTTTGCGGATCCAGAATCCCTTGGGCGAGGACACCTCTGTGATGCGTACCACTGCCCTGCCCTCTATGTTGGATATTCTCTCTCGTAACTATGCATACCACAACAAGAATGTAAGGCTTTATGAAATCGCTAAAATCTATCTGCCTTGTGAGGACGCTGTCCTGCCTAAGGAGGATAAGATCCTGATGCTGGGCATTTACGGCGAATCTGCAGATTTCTTTGCAGTCAAGGGTCAGCTGGAGGCCGTGCTGAAAGGTCTGAATGTAAAGAAAGCAAGTTACTGCGCTGATACAACAAACCCCTCCTACCATCCCGGTCGGTGCGCAAGCATCTCCATCGACGGAAAGCAGGTTGGTTTTATCGGTCAGATCCACCCCGTTGTTGCTCAGAACTACGGAATCGACGGTGAGGTATATTGCGCAGAAGTCAATTTCACCGAACTGTACGAATTGCGGTTGCCGGAAGCAACCTATGTTCCCCTGCCCAAATATCCCGGTGTTTCCAGAGATATTGCAGTTATCTGCGACGAGGCCGTTACCGCTGCACAGGTTGAAAACACCATCTGTTCTGCTGCCGGCAAGTTACTGCGCGGCACAAAACTCTTTGATATTTATCGTGGAACCGGTATTCCCGAGGGCAAAAAGAGCATGGCTTTCTCTATGGAGCTGCGTGCTGACGACAGAACCCTGACCGACACGGATTGCGAGCAAGTAACCAGCAAGGTACTTTCTGCCCTGCAGCGTGAGCTGAATGCAGTACTGCGATAAGGAATTTTATAAAATTTTATTCTGGCACTTTACACGTTGCAGAATTTGGGATATAATATATTCAAGTTTTGGAAGGAGGTCGTTCCCATGACGGAAAACACCATTAAATTTACAGTCCCCTGCGATGATAAGGAAAACATGCGTCGTATCCTCCGTAGTGTGTTCGACGCCCTGAACGAAAAAGGTTATAACCCTATCAATCAAATCGTGGGTTACTTGCTTACCGAGGATCCCACATACATCACAAACTACAACAATGCACGCAGCATGATCTGTAAGTTGGATCGTGATGAACTACTGCAGGCGTTGGTTCGTTGTTATTTGTTTGACAAGGGTTGATCCATCGATTCAACGGAGGTTATCATGGCAGAGGAAAGTAAGATCCTGACCTACAAAGGTCATCCTTTGATGCGCAAGGACAACCTGATCTACTATGGTTCTATGGCTGATTCTCATATTATTATGATGCAGATCCTGGAAACCAAGCAGGTTGGCGATTGCGAAATTGCCTCTCGTGTATCCATCCAATTGCAGCTGACCGATCCGTCGGTCAAGAGCCGTGACCGTGTTGTAAAGAAGGGCGAAAAAGCCGGTCTTTACACCGCTCTGGATTTTGGCTGCGTATGGCTGGAACGCGCACTGGCAGGTAAATAAAATATGAGTGCCGACATTCATTAAGGATGTCGGCACTTTTATATTTTTCTGAAATCAGCGCATAATAGCCGTATCAGGAGGCTGTTATATGGCAAATTTCAAACGAGGAAAACAAAGTTTTATATTGCAAACACCACCGACCATCACGACTTGGGCAAGCGTAGCCGGCAAGAAAGAGGCGGAGGGTCCACTTGCATCCTATTTTGACGTAACAAAAAACGATACCTACTTTGGCGAAAAAACTTGGGAGCAAGGCGAAAAAAGAATGCAGCAAACTGCACTGGATGTTCTTGCGCAAAAGTCCGGTATGAATAAACAGGATTTTGACGTAGTATTTTCCGGTGACTTATTAAACCAATGCGTTGGTTCGTCATTCACACTGCGCAATGCCGGCGTACCCCACCTTGGCCTGTATGGCGCTTGTTCTACCATGGCCGAAAGTCTGCTGCTTGCATCAATGGTTGTTGGTGGTGGTTTTATGAACAATGCAGTGGCTATGACATCATCACACTTTGCATCGTCAGAGCGGCAATATCGCTTCCCCTTGGGGTATGGCGGTCAACGTACTCCAACTGCTCAATGGACTGTAACCGGCTCGGGCGCCGCTTTGGTGCGTAAAGAAGGAAAAGGTCCTAAAATAACAGCTTGTACAGTGGGTACAGTATCAGACCTTGGCATTAAGGACGCAAACAATATGGGCGCTGCTATGGCGCCTGCTGCGCTGGATACCATCTGTGCACATTTTAACGACATGAACACCGACGCGGATGATTTCAGTCTCATCGTAACCGGTGATTTGGGACAACTTGGTAAAGAAGTTTTGCTGACACTGGCGCAGAAAAAAGGTATTAGTCTTGGTGGAAAACTTACAGACTGCGGAACACTTGTGTATGATGTACTAAAGCAGGATGTTCACTGCGGCGGTTCCGGATGTGGCTGCAGTGCAATCACCTTGTGTGGGTATCTGTTGGATAATCTTAAAAAGGGTAAGTTAAAGAAAATACTATTTTGTGGTACCGGCGCACTGCTATCCCCTACTTCCACACAACAAGGCTTGCCAATTTCCGGTGTTTGCCACGCAGTTTGTATCAGCGGAGGAGAATAAATGGATTATATTAAGGCGTTTGTAATAGGCGGCATATTGTGTGTAATCGGGCAGATTCTGATTGACAAAACCAAACTGACACCAGCCAGAATATTGGTAAGTTACGTTGTGGCCGGTGTGATCCTATCTGCCGCTGGTTTATATGCTCCGTTGGCAGATTTTGCCGGCGCAGGCGCAAGTGTACCCTTGACCGGTTTTGGCCACACCCTTGCTAAGGGAGTGCAGGAAGCGATTGCAGAGAATGGGTTTATTGGTATATTCACCGGCGGATTAAAGGCAACCGCCGGCGGCATTACCATGGCAATATTTGCCGGTTTGATCGTCAGCTTAATATTTAAGGCAAAGGATAAATCCTAGGAAAACGCGCATGCTAATAATGCGGATCACCGCCACTACTACACCAGGAGGAAGAATTTTATGAACAATAAGAATCAAAAGAACCAGAACAATCAGAACAATCAGAACAATCAGAACAATCAGAACAATCAGAACAATCAGAACCGTAACAGCCAGAATCAGAACAACCGCTAAAAGAAAAGTCCTCCAACAGTTTTGTTGGAGGACTAAATCTTATATGACATTTACAAATCTGCCAATTTGGAAGAAATACAGCGCTGCTGATTTGATGGGCAGACCGTAAATTCTGGACAAAGCATCTGCGTATGCACAAATCTGCGGACGGTAATTATCCGCCTTGGTAGACAAAGTCTCCTCTGTGACCCGGTCAGTCTTAAAATCGATAACGGTAATTCCGTCAGGATCGATCATTGCACAGTCCACAACACCCTGCAAAAGAATACGCTCGCCCTGAATATCCGGATAGTATTTTTCAGCGTCATCCAGTAGGGAGAACTTAAATTCCCGCAAAACATGGGGCGCATCACATAAAGCTCTGCCTATGGATGTGGAGAAAAAGTCAGCAATCATTTCAGGCTTCACAGAAGCGTATTCCTCTTGCGTGATATAGCCATCTGCCGCCAATTTTTTCAATTCTCTGGTCGTACCTGCTAAATCACGGCATGCTGTATACGCAATATGCTGCATAATGGTATGCAGTAAATTACCGAAGTCCTTACCTTCCTTACCTGCAGATTCAAACATAGGCTTTCGCCAATTTTTGTAAGAAATCGAGGTCTTTCCGGTATTTTCAGCAACTTCAGAGTCCTTTATTCGACCCTTCAGCTGGGTTGCCGTCTGCTTGGACGGAACAGATATAGCATTTTTGTGGGGATAGGTATACGCAAGGGATGTACGAATACGGCTAACAGTGTCATCACTAAGTTTACAGGTAGCTACATCTGCGGAATTAACCATTGTCTGGGAAAGCGGTGCCGTCACCGGCTGGATATGCCAGCCTGCCGCATGTTTTTGTAACGCTGTCAGCAGTACCCATTCACCGGGACATGTAACATCACCGGTCAAAAGTCGCATATTGCACATACCGGATCGAAGAGAAAGATCCGCAATATCATCTTCAAGATTCTTGACCGCATAGGTCATAATCAGACGATCACGGGCTCTTGTCATCGCAACATACAGCACACGCATCTCCTCAGATATGCCCTGGGCAACAATCTTTGCGCTGATCGCCTTCTTCGCCACGCTGGGATAACGAACTCTATTGACGGTATCAACGCATGACAAGCCCAATCCTAGTTCCTTGTCGCACAGTACCTGCGCTCTTGCGCTCTCTTGATTGAAAGAGCGGGACAAACACGAAAGAAATACCACCGGGAACTCCAGTCCTTTGGACTTGTGGATGCTCATAATAGTAACAGCACCTGCAGCGCCACTGTCACTGTTAGCAGAAAGACCACGCTCACCAAGTACATCCAAATGACGCAAAAACTGCTTCAGACTGTTAGCTTCTGCCGATTCATAGGCAGATGCCATCTGACAGAAGTACTGCAGATTCTCCAGTCTGATCTCACCGTCAGGCATAGCCGCATATATACTGTCGATCCGTGTAAGAGCTATGATCTTATTCAAAAGCCCGGAAACGGTGTTTAATTGCGACTGCTTCCGTAATTGCTCCAATAATGAAAGAAATTTAACAGCTTTCGTCGATGTGTTGTGCCGAATGGCATCATAAATACTGCCATGGCGATGTTCAGCTCTCAGGCTCGCCAGTTCATCTGCCGTAAAACCAATCACTCTGCTCAACAGAACACTAAGCAGCGGAATGTCCTGCAGAGGATTATCGATAACCTGCAACAAAGCGGTTAGCACTTCAATTTCCTCAGATTGGAGAATGTCCGCTCCCCCGCCGGTGGCGCAACGAATTCCCCGCTTTTCCAGCGCACAGCGGAACTCGCCGCCTACAGAGCCGGGAGAACGCATCAGAATTACGATATCCTCCGGTGTAATAGGTCTGAGTTTCTCACCATCTCGTACCATGTGTGAGCCGTCAAGCAGCTGTGCTATACGATCGGCAACAAACTCCGATTCCTCTGCATAGGTATCCTCTTGAACGTCAATGCCGTATAACTCCACTTCCGGCTCCGGCAGATCGATATGAGGTACACCTTCGTTAAGCTGTTCGCTTTCACCGTAAACCAATCCGCCGATATCCTCAGACATACACAAAGAAAAAACATCGTTGACAGCACGAATCACACCGCCAGAGGAACGGAAATTGCTGGATAAAAGCACCTTTCGTCCATCCGGATCTATAGCGCTTGCAGCAGGCAAATAGGTGTTATATTTTTCGATAAATATCTCGGGATCGGCCAGGCGGAACTGATAGATCGACTGCTTCACATCGCCAACCATGAAACAATTGTGCCTTTTTGCGGTCAAAGCTGAGAAAATAGAGTCCTGCACCTGGTTGGAGTCCTGATATTCATCCACCATGACCTCACGAAAGCGTGAACCAACTTCCTCAGCTGCACGTGTTGGTGTTGTGCGATTTTTACCTCTGAACAGATCGAGGCTAAGATGTTCCAGATCTGAGAAATCTACAATATGTCTGGCATTTTTCAGCTTCTTATAGGCAGAATCATAGGCTTTCACAAGAACGATCAAGCCACGCACGGCGCTGATTGACATTGTTAGATCATTCAACACTTGCGTGCTGGGCGCAATAAAACTGCGAAGTTTTGCGGTAATTCCCTTTTTGCAAGCTTCACGTACAGCCTTGATCTGATCTATCAGCTGCAAGTCTGTGCATTTCTTTGAGAATGTCAATCTGCCGTAGTCAATGTCATTGTGGGCAAGAATCTGATCCCAGTTCTGACAATTTCGAAGCAGGCGCAGCTGATCTGCTGTCGCCGCAAGTAGTTGTGCAGGCTTGTCCATATCGCAGGATGCTGCCGCTCTGTCAGCGCATTGCTGCATTGCATGGATCTGCAGATCCAGATACTTATGCAGATCATCGATCAAATACTTACCCCAAACGGTCTGGGATGCATCTGTCATGTCCACTGCGCCGGCAGAGGACACACACCGATCCAACCATTGATTGGGATTCAGATGACACATAGCGCTGCTGTGCACCTTCAGAATAATTTCCGGAATCTGCCGGTCATCTCTGCCAAAGCCCTGGCTATCCACAAACGCATAGAAGTCGCTGTTGGATTCGTCTGCATAAGCATCATCAAGAACCTGACGGATCGCACGAATTTGCAGTTCTATACATTCATTTTCATCTGCAACCCGGAAGTCAGCAGGGATGTCTAGTTGATATGCATACTCATGAAGAATGTCAGAACAAAAAGAGTGGACAGTAGAGATTTTTGCCAAATACAGCCTCTGCATCTGTTGCTGCAGGTGTCTGTTCTCAGGCTGCATTGCAATTTGTTCCGCAATTTTAGAACCAATTTTGCCACGCAGTTCTGCTGCCGCTGCTTTTGTATAGGTAATGATCAAAAAATCGTCAATATTTGCAGGATCAGAAGGATCTGTAATATACCGCAGCAAACGGTCAACCAACACTTTAGTCTTGCCGGAACCGGCTGCCGCAGATACCAAAAGCGGTCCCCCACGATTCACCACAGCTTCTTTTTGCTGTGGGGTTAACATCTCAGCCATGGGCAGTCACCTCCTTCTCTACTTCCTCCCAAAAACGCTGTGAGGACATCGCCTTGTAATTTCTGCGATCTTCCACATTTTCCAAATGGCACACCGCGCTGTACGGGCAGAATGCGCATGCATCATGGGCACTGCCTCTTGTGTAGGGATTAGGTCTGACATTGCCGGATGCAATATCATCCACCATCTTACCAACAATCCCAAAAACATAGGCTTTCAGAAGCGCAAATTGCGTAGAATCTGCGATGTCACCGCTAAAAGAGCCATCCTTCTTTTTGGTAAATGGCATGCGATTTGGCGCATCAGCAGATTCCATCGCCTGCATAACCGCCTCGTCCAGCAGTACCAAGCCCTTGCGTTTCCATAGTTTTTCGCGCGCCGCTTCCGCTTCATCCGGACACAGCATACCATCCGCATTGACCAGCGGAACGCGGGCAGGAAAATACTGAACGCCCGCAGAAATGCCGTCATACTCACGCTCCAGCGCAAACAGGTACAGCAGCATCTGCAATCCCAGACCGTTAAAGACATCGCAATAATCAAAATCTTTACGGCCGGTTTTGTAGTCCACAACACGAAAATAACGCTTGTCCCCGTTCTCCCAAACATCGACCCGGTCAATGAAACCTCTAAGTTTTGCGTTGATTTTTGCGCCGAGAATCGAAATTGCGGGAAGTGTATTTTCGAATCCAAATCCAACCTCAAAGCCGGTCGCTTCAAAGTCGCAATCATGCAGCTCTTTCCAAAGCTCTTGTACGATCAGGGAAAGCTCACGGCTGTTTCTTTGGAATAAATAACTAACACGCTGATCGTCCAGCAAGCCAAAACGCTCCTGAGCATACTGCTTGGAATACTCCTCGGCGATCTTAACAGCATCATCCATAGATATATTGCGGAAACCGCCATTATCCTGAATATGCTTTGCAGTATTTTCCAACACAGCATGCACATAAGTACCAAATTCCGCTGGATCGACAGTTGCAGGCTTTCGCTCATTTGCAAGTAGTCCGTATTTCAGGAAATAAGACAGCCGACATTCGCCATGTCTATCAATCTGCGAAGCAGATAAAACAATCGTATCGCCATAGAGTTTCTTAACATTATCCGGTGCAATGCTGCCGATATGGAATATCTTTTTTGCGGTGGCATCCGCATATTGCTGGGAAAGTCGAATTTTATCGGATGCGTTCTGCGCATCAAACCGAGCAAGATATGCTGCAGCTTCTATCGGATCAGCCAAGGCTGCGCCGAGGGAGCATTTTGCTGCAATTTCACCGCCGGCAAGTTCTGCAAGCCGTCGATAGATAAAAGAGGGTTGACCACCGGAGTAACTGATCGTCACAGAATCTTCCGCAGCCGAAAATACTGCGTAGATTTCAGAAAAAGCTGTTTGCATGCCTTCCATTGCACCTTTGGTAAGCGGTAAACCCATTCCCTTCAGCGCATTTCGCTCCTGATCAGACAGAACTCCTGATGCGGCACTATATGCCGGTAAAACGCCTTCCTGAGCGCCGAGCACCAATAAATGCTTAACCTGATGACAGCCCAATGCACCCACAGAGCCGGCGATCACGGTATCCAATACCGGCGGGATCGTACCGACATCGTACTGGCTCAACAGTAGTTTCAGCAAACGATAGAAAACATCCGGCTCCCAAATCGTTTCACCTAAAACATCGTACATTTGCTCCAAAGCGCCAATAAGGATCTCCCACAGCTGATTCAGAATTTGCGCATTGCGGTTGTCGCCTTGGCTATCCATCTCACGGCTCAATTCATCTAATCTTTGCCGCACACGAGTCTGTTCCAAAAAACTATAAAGCGCACGGATCTGCTGTCCCAAATTGCCTGCACGCATAATTCCGTCTTTCAGATCCTGCAAAGGCGCAATCACTTGCAGTCTGGCATCATTCAGCGCTGCAAGACGTTCGGCAGATTCCTCGGTAACACGTCCGTCAAAGCCATCCGGATGATTATCCCATTCGGTCAGCCAGAGATCTCTGGTAATACCCCAAAGCAACGCATAATTCTCCAGCTTGTCGCAGGTCTGCAGATCCACTGGGGAAAGAAGCGACCGCATATATTCCAGAACATCCTGCTGCTCAAATCCGCCCAAAACCGTGTTGAGCGCCGCCAGAACCGTCATGATCACCGGTTTTCCCATGATCTGCTCCGTTCCGGACAAATAGATAGGCATATGGCATCTTGCAAAGATCATATCCAGTGTGTTGCGATAGGAATTCATGTCAGAACACACGATACCAACATCCCGGTATCTTGCGCCATTACGCACCAGCTCCATTACCTTCTCTGCTGCAGCCACACATTCCTGGTAAACAGTGTCTGTCATATATGCAGATACTTCACCGGTAGACAGATTTTCCGTAATTGCGCCCTGAAACAGTTTATCCCTTACAATGCAGAGGGCATCCTCACGAGGTGCAATGTTGCGAATTTCATAAGGAATATGATTACTTTGTGCGAGTCGAATCAGCTGCAAGGCAGTCTGACCGGCATTTTCAAACGCCACCCCCGTTGAGCCCGGAATATCGCATGTGAGGCTCACAGTTACAGATTGTGACTCTGTGATCAGGTGTTCCAGAATCGCCATGTGTTGATGGGTAAAATCCGGAAATCCGTCAATATAGAAAGTGTGTTGACTGGCAAATGCGCAATCTTCCAATTCCTCCAACAGCCAACTCATCTGATCTCTGGGATCTCGCTTACCTTGGGAGCAAAGCGCATCGTAGCTTTCCAGCAGTAATGCAAGTTCCTCCAGTTTTTGAGCAAGAGAACCCTGGGATCGAGCTGCTGCTTGCTTCAAATCCGCTGCTGTAATACAGCATTGTTTAAATTCATCCACTGCATCAACAAGGCCGATCAGGAACTCCGGTCTGGTTTCTACCGCAGCATACGCTTTCAGTTTACTATGTAATTGGCGAGCGGCAGCTGCCATAGCAACTACACGACCGCCATTATCCAAACATTCCACCAATGCGTGACCGGCAAAATCTGAAACACGATTACTCAATCTGGAAAAAGACAAAACTTCCGCATAGCGACTGGCTGTATCACCCGCTGCTGCGCACAATCGGCGCTCGGTATCATGGCTCACCGTTTCCGGAACAATCAGAAAGCGATTGCCTTTCATTTCAGCAACGTCACTTGCTATCATTTTTAAGATTTCATTTCGATTGGAAATCCAATCAGTGCCTAACAATAGCGTGAGCATTGGAACGCCTCCTCTCTTTTTCTTTACTATATCACAACTTGTGACCAAATAATAGGACATTATGATTGGAAATGAAATAAATTTTCGATTTTTCCGATACAATCCAGGAAAAAGAAACGAACTTCACCACCCTGATCGTTACTTAACGCACCGGCAAGACCATTATTCATACCGGCAGATACCGCAACATCACAAAAAACGGCGGTATTGTTCGGCGCACACAGCGACGGGAATATTACACACCACCAATTTTGTCCGCTACCCTCTCCAATGGTAACTCGCAGCGAATCATATACACCGGCTGGTAAAGAAAATGTATCGTAATTCCTTGTGCCAAACTCCGTTTTCCCTAGGGACACATCAGCAGAAGCATTATCGCCCAATTCCATCAAGGTTGTATTAGCAACCATTTCAATGTCATGCAAGTGCATTTGAATAAATGCGTACGCATTGTCCTTGTCAGCCTGCAGATAAATATGTTGATCATTCAGATAATCAACGACGGCATCCTTTACAGCCAATTTTACCGCCTGATCCTCCTGATCGTCCGATGCCGCTACTACGTGTAATCGGATAATGCCGTTGCGCAAATGCTGCCGATCAGCCAACAATCCGCCAATACAAAACAGCACTAATAATAAAACCAACGACCAAACAAATCGAGTTAATTTTTGCATAAAAACACCGTCCATACTGAAATACTTCCAGTATGGACGGTTATCGCCAAAATTATACAGGCTTAGCAATATACACCTGCGGATAATTTTCCTTTAACATGTTGCAAATCACCGCAGCATATTCAAATTCCGTCACGATCGCAAAGACGGCAGAACCGGAACCGGTCATTTGTTGACCCAAAGAACCATAGCTGTTAAAAATAGACTTGATGTAGTTAAGTTCCAGATGTTCTTCCGTTACAACAGGATCAAAGACGTTATAGATGTTCTCAATAACTTTGCCCAAATCCCCTGCCAGCAATGCGCTTTGCATCGCATTGTGATCCGGTCTTCTTTTGATTTGCGTTGCATCCAGTTTCTGATACAGTTCCGGTGTGGAGGATGCAAAATCAGGCTTGCAAACAACAAAAATACACTCTGGCATATCGGGAAGTTTTGTCATTCTCTCTCCCCTGCCTTCGCAAAGTACTGTGCCGCCAATTACACAGAACGGCACATCACTGCCCACCTCTGCGCCCAGCTCCGCAAGGGCATAAATAGAAAGCGGATTACC
Source organism: Faecousia sp. (assembly GCA_045537865.1). Classification (GTDB taxonomy): domain Bacteria; phylum Bacillota; class Clostridia; order Oscillospirales; family Oscillospiraceae; genus Faecousia. The sequence goes on from JAZSQH010000082.1 coordinate 39,798, forward strand.
GTAATGCTTATTCAGCGCTCTCAATACAGCAGCTGCATCTGCGCTGCCACCACCCAGGCCAGCTTCCGTAGGGATACGTTTTGTGATACGAATAGCAATACCTTTATCTTCCTTACCGGTAGTATCATAAAATACCCGTGCAGCTTTCCATGCCAAATTCCGTTCATCCGCTGGAATTCCCTCTTCTGCGCAGCTGAGCTCCCAAGGTTTGCCGGTATCCACATCGATCTCCACATCGTCACGCAGAGAGATGGTCTGCATAATGCTCTTAATATCGTGATATCCGTCACTGCGCTTATCAAGAACATCTAATGTCAGATTAATTTTTGCATAAGCACCTTCGTAAAGTGTAACCATATTTATATACCTTTCTTGTGGATTGCTGTGATAATTATAAGCATATTAAGCGCAAAATGCAATCCCCACGATAAAAATGTATATTATGACCTGCATTGGGCATCATAGGTACATCCAATACAAATGGAGGTACTTCTATGGATACAATTGCATTGATCCTTTCCATCATTGGTTCTATCAACTGGGGTTTGGTTGGCATTTTCCAATTTGATCTGGTTGCATGGCTCTTTGGTGGACAAAGTGCGGTATTCAGCCGTATTATTTACGCACTTGTAGGCCTTGCAGGTCTTTGGTGCATTTCTCTGCTGTTCCGCAGAGGTCGCCAGCAAATTGATGGTGAATAAGAAAACAGCGGCATCATGGATGCCGCTGTTTTACTTATCTAACCATAACTCTGCATTTTACAGTCTTGCCATTATATTCGGCATATATATAAGCCTCATCACCGGTTTTTCCGGTAACAGTTGCAACACCTACACGGTTAACAGTAATTACAGATTCATTACTGGAGGAGAATTTAATCTGAGTGGACTTAACCTTACCTTCTTTATCCAGATAAACAGTCCAAACTTCACCCATATTAACGGAAACGTCGCCTACTTCCGGATTGCCAACCATATATTGACTCCAGTTCATGTCCCAATTTTCAGCAGTCTCAGGCTCGGTTGCTTCCGTAGAAGGCTCAGTTTCACCTTCCGAAGGCGCAACCTCAAAATTGCAGACAACATGACACTCGGCAGCAGCCTGACCGCAGGTAATGGTGATCACAGCTTCGCCGGGGCCCACCGCTGTAACTTTACCATCCTGGTTGACAGTCGCAACACGCTCATCGGTAGATGCAAAAACAACCACATCAGTAGTGTCTGCAGGGTCAGTAGTCACGTTCAGAAGCAGTGCAGCATCTGCTTTTTCGAATTCGACAGTTGCCTTGGAAACGGTAATGTTCTGGCAAGGAATTTCCAAAACGGTGGTCTCAATGGTTTCTGTGGTCGTGGTGGGAACTGTGGTTGTATTAGCCAATGCATCGCCGCCATTAGATCCAGCAGGCGCAAAGAAACGCAAGACAATATAAATTACGACTGCAACAATTGCCAGCAGCAAGGCGATAATCGCAATCACGATACCGGTATCCTTGCCTTTGCCGTTGCTGCCGCTATTTGCCAACTGCTCTGCGCCATCGCCGGAAACGGCTTGTGTGCCACGTTTCTTAACATTGCTTTTAGAAAAACGTCCACCTTTGACGTATGTATAATTGTTATTCTGGTTCTCGTGCTCACCGGTATCACCGCTGACCGCCTGTGCATCACCGGCGCGAACACATCCACAAATGGGGCAATGTGTTGCTGTTTCAGGATAAGACGTACCACAAACATCACAAATGATCTTGCTCATAATTCAACCTCCACTACACCGCAAAATACACAGCGGTTATATTTCGCTCTTATTATAGCATTTCTTGCTGAATAAAACAACTATAAACATGTTGCTTTTTTTGTAAATTTATTTTATCATATATATGAAAATAAAAAGGAGGCGATATTTGTGTCAGAACCTAAACTGATTTCGCCAATGCTTGACAATTTTGCAATGGGAGATCCAGTCAGCGAACACCACGGTGTGCGCTGCTGTCCCGCAATGGAAAACGAAACCGACGAGAAATATATCGTCAAAATTATTTCCACCCCGGCATCCCAAACCCAGGTTGAAGCATTGCTTCTTAGTGGCGCATTTGCAGACAATGATGCCGCTATGGCGTACTATAATGATATTGCGCAGAGTATCACCGAGGAAGCGCAGGTACTCCAAAAGCTCTCACAGCTGGAAGGATTTATGCCTTACGAAAGCTGGCAGATCGAACCTATAGACGAAGGCGTCGGCTATGATATTTACCTGCTTAGCCGTTACAGAAAGACCTTGCAACGTTATTTTCAGCGTAACCCCATTACCCATTTAGGTGCATTGAACCTTGGTTTGGATCTGTGCGCTGCGCTGGCAGTATGCCGGAGAATGGGTTATATCTATGTTGACCTAAAGCCGGAAAATGTCTATCTGACCGACAAACTGGAATATCGGATCGGTGACATCGGCTTTATTAAGCTGGATTCTTTGAAATATGCATCTTTGCCGGAACGGTATCGCAGCGATTACACTGCGCCGGAAATCACGGATGCTTATTCTGCATTGAACAGCACCATCGATGTTTATGCGTTGGGTTTGATTTTGTATCAGGCATTTAACAACGGCATTATCCCTGAAATATCTGCAGATAATAACAGTTCCCAGTTGCCGCCTCCTACCTATGCAGACTACGAGATGTCTGAAATCATCCTGAAGGCCTGCGCAATGAACCCTGAGGATCGTTATCAGGATCCAATCGAAATGGGTCAGGCACTTGTCAGCTATATGCAGCGCAATGGTGCGCATGACACCCCAATCGTCCCTCAGGCCGTAGTTGAAGAAGAACCTGCCGAAGACGAGACCGGTGTATACGAAGAAACACCCGTCGAAACAGATAGCGAACCCGAAACAACTGACGAAGAGCAGGAGGAATATATCCCGGTGGAGGAGGAAATCGCACCCACCGAGGAATACATTTTCACCGAGGACGAGGAAGGCAACCTGACCGTTATCACCGAGGATTCTGAGGACGAAACTGCACCGGATCAGGAGGATGTAGCTGTTGACTACGAGGAAGTCACAGAGGAAGTTTCTGATATCCTCAATCAAGCCGACGAACTGATCGCCCACCCTGCCCCAGATCCCGTTGTGCAGCCGGAAGCCATCGAAGTCACACTTCCTGAAGTATTGCCCGAGGAAGAAACAGAACAAGAATATGAGCAAGATGCAGATGGTGAAAATCTGACTGAGGAATCCGCAGAGGAATCTACCGAGGACACTGAGGACTCCGAGGATGCCGAGGACGCAGAGAAACAGCCCTGCGAACCTGCAGAGGAAGTAAACGATGCTGCGGAGAATGTAGAGGATGCGCCGACTGAGGAATCCGAAGCTGAACCTGAAACTAAAGTAGAATCCTCCGAGGATGTTACCCCCGTCAAGAAACGCGGCGGTAAAAAATGGTTGATCGGTGTGATCGTCGCTGTACTGGTTGCAGCCCTTGCAGTGGTTGGTTTCTTGTTCTATAAGAACTACTACCTGCAGGAAATTCAATCCATTGTCCTGGAAACCAGCGACAAGGGATCGCTGACTGTTACAGTATCCAGCGATGTGGATGAGAACAAGCTTACTGTGATCTGCCTGGACGCCTATGGCAACCAGATCACTGCGCCTGTAGAGAACGGCAGAGCCGTGTTTACGGGATTGGCTCCTAATTCTGCATATACCATTAAAGTTGTGATCGGCGGTTTCCATCGCCTTACCGGCAATACCATCGCATCTTTCACAACCCCCCGGGAAACGCAGGTTGTGCAATTTCAGGCTGTTACCGGTTCTGAGGACGGAAGTGTGATCCTGAGCTTCACCGTTGAAGGCCCTGAATCCAACGAATGGAACGTCAGCTACAGCTGTGCGAACGAGGAAGCAAAAGATGTTACTTTCTCAGGACGGATGGTTGCACTCACCGGTCTTACCGTTGGAAACGAATATACATTTACGCTGACTCCCATGGATGATATTACGCTGACCGGTTCTGTAACAACCACCTATACTGCAAGCAAGATCATCAAGGCAGAAGATCTGTTTATCATGGGTCGCGTTGATGGCAAACTGACAGCACAGTGGTCTGCACCCAGCGGCATTACCGTAAACAGCTGGACTGTTCGATGTTATAACGACAGCGGTTACGATCAGACCATCATTACCGAGCAACCGAATGCTGTATTCGAGGGTGTTGACAACTCAGCAGAATACACTGTAGAAGTCACAGCCGCCGGCATGAGCGTCAGCGAACGTGCATTTGCTCCTGCGAACGCAATTAACGTCACCAACTTTTCTGTAGATAACAGTAATTCCAACAAATTAGTATTGTCCTGGAGTGCTGATACAGAAAGCGAATGGTTGCTGTACTATACCGTTGACGGCTATGCCGAACAGCAGGCAGAATGCAGCGATAACAATACTGCTATCGTCGACCTTGTTATCCCCGGCGGAACGTACAGATTTACACTGAAGGCTGAGAGCGTTGCTGCAGCATTTGGCGGCAATTTGATCTACACGGCTGCAGCTGCCGAAGCATTTGATAATTATGGTGTTTCCAAAGACGCCATGGAATTCATGATGTGTGAAACTCCCTCCTATTCCGACTGGGATCGTTGGGATCTGTCTGATTCTGACTACAGAACAGAGTTTGCTGTTGGCGAAAAAGCATCTTTTCTTGTCCATATAACGAACAAATATGGCGTTTCCTCGGACGAGATCGTAACGCTCTTTGCGATTCGGGATAGCAGCGGGAAATTGATCAGTGTTGATCAGCAGGTCGACACATGGCGCTCCATGTGGTATCGCAATTACGGTGAATTTGATCTGCCTTCCCTGCCCCAGTCCGCAGGAGAGTACATAGTCGAAGTATACTTTAACGGCGCATTGGCATGTTCCCAAAGTTTCACAATATCCTAAATTAAATGAGGCAGCCATTTCGGCTGCCTCTTTTATAACATTGTAATTATTCATATAAAAAAGCTTGCAATTAAAAAATAATGGTGATATAATCACCCTATCAAGCCATTATGGAGGCCGAAATCATGGTCACTATGAACGTAGCACAGTTCTTTTTTGGCAACTATTACTTTTTTAACGGTTAAAAGTAATAGCGTTTTGTGCTGCAATAAATTATTTTTGTCTTAACACCGCTGCACAGAATCGCATCTGTGCAGCGGTTTTTATTTTTCCTGGAGGTTACATTATGATTGCCGTACTAAAAAGAGGAACAACCGACGAACAAAGAGATCATCTGATCCAATGGCTCAACAGAATGAACCTGGAAGTACATATTTCCTCCGGTCAGGAAGTGACTGTACTGGGTCTTGTGGGTGACACAAGCCGTGTTGACATTGAACTGCTGAACAGCTTGGAGATCGTTGACAGTGTAAAGCGTGTTTCTGAACCTTATAAGCAGGTAAACCGCAAGTTCCATCCCAATGATTCCATCATTCAGGTAAAGGATGTTGCTATTGGCGCCGGCAATTTTGCGATGATCGCCGGACCTTGCTCTGTGGAATCTGAGGAGCAGATCATTGAAGTTGCGGAAGCTGTGAAAGCTGCCGGTGCAACCATTCTGCGTGGCGGCGCATTTAAACCCCGCACCTCCCCTTACGCATTCCAGGGTCTTAAAGAGGAAGGTCTGCGCTTGTTGCTGGAAGCTAAAAAAGTAACCGGACTTCCTATCGTTACTGAGATCATGAACATCCGCACATTGGATTTGTTCGAGGACGTGGATATCATTCAGGTTGGCGCACGTAATATGCAAAACTTTGATATGCTGCAGGAGCTTGGCAAAACAAAGAAGCCCATTCTCCTGAAGCGTGGTCTTGCCAATACGCTGCAGGAACTTCTCATGAGCGCAGAGTACATCATGAGTGAAGGCAACGAAAATATCATTCTTTGTGAGCGAGGCATCCGTACTTACGAAACATATACCCGTAACACGCTGGATCTGTCCGCTGTTCCGGTGCTGCATGAGCTGACCCATTTGCCGGTAGTCGTCGACCCCAGCCACGCAACCGGTCGTTCCTCGCTTGTGCCCACTATGGCCGCTGCTGCCGCTGCCTGCGGCGCTGACGGTATTATGATCGAGGTGCATAACAACCCCTCTTGCGCATTGTGTGACGGCGCACAGTCCCTGACACCGGCACAATTTGCGCAGGTCACCGAAACTGTTACTAAAATACGGGAGGCGATCCGATGATCGTCGGAATTTTAGGTCTTGGACTCATTGGCGGCTCACTTGCCCGTGCATACACCAAGGCAGGCCACACCGTTTTGGCATATGATATTGATGCAGATATGTTGGCGTTTGCTCAGCTAGCCGGTGCGGTAAATGCTCCGATGGACGAACGCAACATTTCAACATGTGAACTGATTTTGCTTTCTATCTACTCCGACGCTTCCGCCAGCTGGCTGGAAAATAACGCAAAATATATCAGCAGTAATGCATTGGTGGTCGATTGCTGCGGAATTAAGGAGCGGATCTGTAACCGCTGCTTTCCCATAGCTGAAAAATACGGTTTTACATTTGTAGGCGGTCACCCAATGGCAGGCTCCCACAACTCCGGTTTTAAGTACAGCCGCTCCAATCTGTTTCAGGGCGCACCTATGGTGCTTGTTCCGCCAAAATATGATGATCCGGAACTTCTGCAGCGTGTTAAGGATGCGCTTGCGCCTTGTGGTTTCAAGAGCTATTCCATAACCACTGCAAAACAGCATGACGAGATGATCGCCTTTACATCTCAAATGCCGCATATTATCAGCAACGCCTTCATTAAATCCCCGACCGCAAGATCACACAAAGGATTTTCCGCCGGCAGTTACAAGGATCTGACACGTGTCGCCTGGCTGAATCCCCAAATGTGGGCGGAGCTGTTTCTATCAAACAAAGAGAACGTACTGAAGGAATTGGACACGCTGATCGAATCCCTTTCTCAGTACCGGCAAGCGATTGAATCGGACAACTTTGAACAATTAACATCCTTGTTGGCCGAAGGCAGAAAACGCAAAGAAGAGGTGGACGGATGAATACCATTACAGTTTCAGCATCCAAAGATTATCAGGTTTTGATTGGAAACGGATTGCTGACAGATATTGGTCTTTATGCCAAAGAAATTTCAAAACCCGGAAAGGTCGCTATAATCAGCGATACCAATGTTTACCCCATATATGGCGCTACTGTACAGAAATCCTTGTCTGATGCCGGTTTTTCCGTATGCTCCTTTGTTTTACCTGCCGGTGAACAGAACAAAAACGGCGAGAATTATCTTTCCATTCTGGATTTCCTGGCAGAAAACAAAGTTACCCGTTCTGATCTGCTGATTGCATTGGGCGGTGGTGTTGTGGGTGATATTACCGGTTTTTCTGCCGCAACATTTCTGCGTGGTGTTCCCTATATTCAGATCCCCACTTCCCTACTGGCTATGGTGGATTCCTCTGTAGGTGGTAAAACCGCCATCGATCTGCCTGCGGGAAAGAACTTGGCTGGCGCATTTTATCAGCCCAGTTTGGTTTTATGCGACCTGGACACACTTGTCACTTTGCCGACAGATTATTTTATCGACGGCTGTGCCGAGGTCATAAAATACGGAATTTTGTATGATGCCGATTTGTTTGCGCATTTATTGGAGAACGGTATCGCATTTAACCGTAAAGACGTTGTCAGCCGCTGTGTTGCGCTGAAACGGGATGTTGTTGCCCATGATGAATTTGATCGAGGTGAAAGGCAAAAGCTGAACCTGGGTCACACAATCGGCCACGCTGTTGAGCTAAGCAGCAACTTCGCCATATCCCATGGCAGAGCCGTTGCTATCGGTATGGCGATGGTGGCGAAGGCGGCAAATACATTAAATGTCTGCGGTACAGAAACCTACCAAGCGATCCTTCAAATTCTGCAGAAATTTTCTCTGCCTTCAAATGCGGATATTACTGCCGAACAGCTGAACCAATGCGCACTTTCCGATAAGAAACGTGCCGGCGGTATCGTAAACCTGATTATTCCCCGGGAAATCGGCAACTGTGTAATTCAACCCACCCAGGTAACCGAACTACTCTCATTTATTGAAGCAGGATTATAACATGGATATTACCATTACTCCCAGCGCCCTTTTTGGCGACATTACAGTTATCCCCTCAAAATCCCAGGCACACCGACTTTTGATCTGCAGTGCGTTTGCTGATACCGTAACTACACTGCATTGTCCCTCTACAAATCAGGATATTGAAGCCACTGCAGACTGTCTGCGTGCCATTGGCGCTAAAATCGTAAAAACTGACGATGGCTACAGTGTTACACCCATATCGCAAATACCGAACAGCGCAACTCTGCCTTGTAAAGAAAGTGGCTCCACACTGCGTTTTATGCTGCCGATCGTCGGTGCCTTAGGTGTTGATGCCACATTTGTGCTGGAAGGCCGACTTCCCCAGCGCCCCTTGACGCCGCTGTGGGAGGAAATGGAACGAATGGGTTGTACGCTCACGCGTCCAACAGAAAGTACCATCCGCTGCCAAGGAAAGCTCAGTAGCGGCGTATACACCGTTGACGGCGGTGTTTCCAGCCAATTTATCACCGGTCTTTTATACGCAACCGCACTTATGGATGGTGACAGCAGGCTGCTGCTGACGGGTACGATTCAATCGCTGCCTTATATCCAAATGACCCAACAAGCGTTGGAGGTCTTTGGTGTTCGCACGGATGATTTTAATATTCGTGGTAGCTATCCCTTTACAAGTCCCAAAACTGTTTATGTTGAAGGCGACTGGAGCAACGGTGCATTCTGGCTGGCCGCAAATACTTTGGGTAGTTGTTTGGAAGTAACTGGTCTAAACGATAATTCGCTGCAAGGCGACAAAGCCTGCGCATCCATTCTGAAAAATATCCAAAATATCGACACAATCGATGCTGCGGACATACCGGATCTTGTTCCGATCCTTGCAGTGGTTGCAGGCAACAAAAAGAAACTCACATTTACAAATATCCAGCGGCTGCGGCTTAAAGAATCTGACAGAGTTGCGTCTGTAGCTGCAATGTTAGAAAATTTAGGCGCATCTGTACATGTAACCGAAAGCGAAATGACCGTAATCCCAGCAGCATATCACAGCTGTACTATAGATTCAGCGGGCGATCATCGCATCGCTATGGCCGCCGCTATCGCTGCGACAGCAGCAGACGGAGCGGTTACGATTCTCGGTGCGCAATGCGTATCTAAATCCTACCCTGCCTTTTGGGATGAATACAAACGTTTAGGAGGAAAATATGAGCAGCACATACGGTGAAGCATTGAAATTATCCGTCTTTGGTCAGTCTCATGGCGCAGCTATCGGCATGACTATGGATGGCATACCGGCCGGACTGCCGGTAGATATGGATAAACTGCAAAAGTTTCTGAATAGACGTGCGCCCGGACAAGGTGACTTCGCAACACTCCGTAAGGAAGCAGATGCGCCGGAATTTCTTTCCGGTCTTGTGGATGGCTATACTTGCGGCGCTCCCATTGCCGCAATTATCCGCAACGAGAACACCCGTTCCGGCGACTACGCAGAACTTAAAAACCGTCCTCGTCCCGGACACGCCGACTACACAGCACAGATCAAATACCACGGGTATCAGGACGCTGCCGGCGGCGGTCATTTCTCCGGCAGACTCACTGCGGCAATCTGTATTGCCGGCGGTCTTTGCAAGCAGTGGCTGGAGATGAAAGACATCCGGATCGGTGCGCATATCAGCGTTTGCGCCGGTGTTGGCGACGAACCCATATATCTGGATTGGGTTAAGCCGGAACTGGACAATATTCAAGGTGATTTCCCGGTACTTAATAAGGAAGCCGGTCAAAAAATGCAGGAAGCCATCGCAGCAGCAAAAGCTGACGGCGACAGCGTGGGCGGTTTGATCGAATGTGTAGTAACCGGCTTACCGGCAGGCATCGGCGAGCCCATGTTTGGCGGCATGGAGAGTAAAATCGCCCAGATCATTTACGGCATTCCGGCTGTAAAAGGCATAGAGTTTGGCAGCGGTTTTAGCGGCAGTTACCTGCGAGGCAGCCAAAACAACGACTGCTACAGCTTTGAAGACGGCAAGGTAGTTACCCAGCGCAACTATGCCGGCGGCATTTTGGGCGGGATTACCAACGGTATGCCTTTAGTATTCCAGACAGCGATCAAACCTACCCCGTCTATTGCAATGCAGCAGAATACCATTGACCTGGAAACCGGTAAAGATACAACAATTCAAATTAAAGGGCGGCATGATCCCTGCATCGTACCCAGAGCAGTCCCGGTCATTGAAGCAGCCGCTGCCATCGCTATCTACGATGCAATACTTCAGCAAAACAAGGAGAGATAATTATGGAGCTGAGCGAATTGAGAAATAAAATTGACAATATTGACGCAGAATTAGTTCGGCTCTTTACTGCACGTATGGAAGTGGCTGCGCAAGTCGCTGACTACAAAAAAGCGAACAATCTGCCCATCTATGTGCCGGCAAGAGAGCGTGAGATCATGCAGGATGTGGCGGAAAAAGCTGGCCCTGAAATGGGTAATTACACCCGTGTTCTCTATTCGATGCTGTTTGAGCTGAGCCGCAGCTACCAGAGTAAGCGCAACACAGAGTATTCTGCGCTTTATAAGCGGATCAGCGATTCTATTGAAACCACACCCAAGCTGTTCCCCCAGGCACCTATGGTAGCTTGTCAGGGTGTAGAGGGCGCATACGCACAGATCGCTGCGGAGAAAATGTTCAAAGCTCCCATGATTATGTACTTCAAAAACTTCGATGCCGTATTTAATGCCATTGAGCAAGGCCTATGCCAGTACGGCATTTTGCCGATTGAAAATTCCACAGCAGGCTCTGTCAAGAAAATCTATGATCTGATGATCCACCATAATTTTTCCATCGTCAGAACATTCCGTCTAAAAATCGATCACAACCTCTTAGCAAAACCCGGTACAAAGGCAGAGGATATTACCCAGATTTTCTCCCATGAGCAAGCAATCAATCAATGTTCTGAGTTCTTGAAGCGCTTCCCCAACGCACAGATTATCCCCGTAGAGAACACCGCTGTCGCTGCCGAAATGGTTGCCAAATCTGATCGCAAAGACTTGGCTGCATTGGCAAGTCATGCTTGCGAGGAACTTTACGGATTGGAGTGTCTTGCTGCATCTGTACAGGACGAAGGTAACAATCGTACACGCTTTATTTGCATCAGCAAGAACCTGGAGATCTACCCCGGTTCTGACAAAACCAGCATTATGATGATTCTCCCCCACAAACCCGGCGCATTGTATCGTGTGCTGGCCAGAATGTACACTTTGGGCATCAACGTCGTCAAGCTGGAATCCCGTCCCCTGCCGGATCGTGATTTCGAATTCATGTTCTACTTTGATCTGGAAACATCCATTTACTCTGAGGAGTTCATCCAACTGATGTGCGAACTGGATGATCTTTGTGAGGAATTTAAATACTTGGGAAGCTATACTGAGGTGGTTTGATGAAATGCGGCTTACTCGGTCGAAAACTGGGTCACAGCTATTCACCGCAAATACATAATTCCCTGGCAGATTACTCCTACGCTCTTTTTGAAAAAGAGCCGGCTGTTTTAGAAAGTTTTTTGCGTAATGAGGATTTTAACGGTCTGAACGTAACCATACCCTATAAAAAATCCGTTATCCCCTACTGCACTGAACTTTCGCCGGTCGCAAAGAAACTGGGCGCAGTGAATACCATTGTTCGCAAAGGTGACGGCAGCTTGATTGGTCATAACTCAGACTATTACGGTTTTCAATATATGCTGAAAAAAAGCGGACTGTCGCCGAATAGTAAAAAAGTTCTCGTTTTAGGAAGCGGCGGCGCATCCGCAACGGCGGTAGCAGTTATGACAGAGCTCGGTGCTCAGGTTTATGTAATTTCCAGAAACGGCGAGCATAACTACGAAAACCTTTATCAGCATTATGATGCGTCTATTATTCTAAATGCCACACCGGTGGGTATGTATCCTAACATCGACGAATCCCCTCTTAATTTGTCACCCTTTTCCAAACTTGAGGGTGTATTGGATCTGATATACAATCCTGCCAGAACAGCCCTGCTTATGCAGGCTGAGAAGCGTGGTATTGTGGCAATCAACGGTCTTTGGATGTTGGTGGCACAAGCAAAAGAAAGTGCTGAATGGTTTACCGGTCACAAAATTGATGACTCTGTAATTCCGCAGGTCTACAACAAACTACAACGCCAAATGCTCAATATTATATTGGTTGGCATGCCAGGTTGTGGCAAATCTACCATTGGAAAAGCATTGGCAGCGCAACTTGGCAGAAAGTTTGTAGATGCAGATAGCGAAATTGAAGCTGCTGCAGGAAAGACAATACCGGAAATTTTTGCAGAATCTGCCGAGAACGGATTCCGTGAGATCGAAACAGCTGTTCTGAAACAACTGGGCAAGGAATCCGGTCTGGTGATCGCAACTGGAGGCGGATGTGTAACACGCAAGGAAAATTACCCGGCGCTGCATTGCAACGGTACCATCCTTTGGCTCACAAGGCCAATCAGCGAGTTGCCTACAGAGGGTCGACCTTTGTCCCAATCAAACAAACTGGAGGATATGTATTTGATTCGCAAGCCGCTGTATGAAGCGTTTGCTGATTATATCATATCCAATAACCAACTTGCTGTAGATACAGTACAATCTGTACTGACAGCATTAGATATGGAGGCTTAAATGAATATACTGGTTATCAACGGACCGAATATCAATATGCTTGGTATACGGGAGCCCGGCATTTACGGTGCAGAGAATTACGCAGCACTTCTGAAATTGCTGGATGATTGCGCCGCAGAACTTCATATTGATATCGAGCATTATCAATCCAATCACGAGGGTGATTTAGTTGATAAGATTCAAGCTGCCTATGGAGTATTTGATGGCATAGTGATCAACCCTGCCGCATATACCCATACATCTATTGCGATTTTGGATGCACTGAAAGCAGTTTCTATTCCCGCAGTTGAAGTGCATATTTCCGATGTATCAGCACGTGAGGTGTTTCGTCAGGTCTCCTACGCAGGAATGGCATGTGTTAAGACGATTATGGGCATGGGAATCGCCGGCTACAAGGAAGCGTTATTATTCCTGAAAAATTATATTCAATAAAATAACCGCCTGCAACAAAGCCGTTGCGGGCGGTTATTTTATGGGATAATAATAGGTTGCGCTCTCCGGATGAAGCGCTCCATCTAAATATATCGCTGGCTCATCGATACGATGAAATCCACAAGCTTCATGCACAGCAATCGAAGCAAAATTGTCTTTACTGATATGGGCATAAAGATCTTTCGACTTATTACACTTGACCCAACGGACGAGGTCGCACAGCAACTGTTTCGCATATCCCTTGCCACGAGCCTCAGGCGCTGTCTCCAGCGCCGTTATCAGCAGACCATCACCATACTCTTCCAATCGCAAAGCAGCTTTATGCTGCCCTGCAATCTCCCACACAGCGTAAATTGGGTCAGGTTGGCTGAAATACAAGTCAAGAAAGTTATAAAAATCCTGCTCAGCATATAATAACTGCATGTTTGCAGGTAATCCGGGATAATCCCTCTTGCCGGCTTCCTCGCTGCTCTGAAAATAGACTTTTGTCAACGAACCGATATCCAATTCTGATAATCGCTTAATAATTTTCAGCAAAATATCACCTCGACAAACGCAGGAGACAAAAAGTCTCCTGCGTTTTATAACATTTCTCCAAGAATTGATTTTGTGGCATAGGCATTCAGCGTCATATCCGCCACATTACCAGCCTGATATTCGTAATATGCCTGCGCACCGATCATGGCTGCATTATCGCCGCAAAGGGAAAGCGGCGGCAAATATAGTTTCGCACCCAGCTTATTCACCTCACGCTCCAAATCGCTGCGGATCTTTGAATTGGCAGCCACTCCACCGGCAACAGCAAGCTTGTCATAGCCGGTTTGTTTCAGCGCCTGAATCGCACGAGGTACTAAATTATCGGATACAGCCGCAGAAAAGGATGCGCACAAACTATTAACATCTAAGGTTTCCCCTACCTGCTCAGCATGATGGATCAGATTGATTGCTGCCGTTTTCAGACCGGAGAAACTCATATCATAAGGGTTCTGACCGGGTTTCGAGCGAGGCAACGGGTACTTCTGATCATCGCCCTGCTGGGCTGCCTTATCGACAGCGGCACCACCGGGGTACGGCATACCAAGCAATCTGCCGACTTTATCAAAACACTCACCGGCTGCATCGTCCAGTGTGCCACCCAGGATCTCCATTTTTGTATAATCCTGAACATCCACCAGCATAGAATGACCGCCGGAAACAACAAGGCAAAGAAACGGCGGCTTCAATTCCGGATAAGCAATATAATTAGCAGCAATATGACCACGAATATGATGAACAGGGATCAACGGTTTATTTAAGGTCAGGGATACCGCCTTAGCAAAGTTCACACCTACCAAAACCGCACCAATCAAACCGGGCGCATAGGTAACTGCGACAGCATCAATATCGTTGCGGGACAGGTTTGCCTTTTCCAGCGCTTGATCTGCCAGATCATAAATAGCTTCAATATGCTTCCTGGATGCGATCTCCGGCACAACACCGCCGTAGATCCTATGCAGATCTACTTGGGAGGATATGCAGTCGGTCAGCACATTGCGGCCGTCCGCTACAATGGCAACCGCAGTTTCGTCGCAAGACGATTCAACAGCCAAAATATTCATACCTGCCACTCCTTTCGCAATATCAAAGCGTCCTCTTTCGGCGCAGTATAATAACCGGGTCTGCGTCCAACCATTTCAAAACCCATGGAATCGTAAAGACGGATTGCTGCGTCGTTGGATGCACGCACCTCCAAAGTGAGGCTATAAGCATTATTTTCACGCAAACGATCAATTAGCGCATTGACCAGGGCTCGTCCAATCCCCTTTCTTCGATGATTGGCAGAAACCGCAACATTCATCATGTCCGCCTCACCAAGAACGGTTTGCGAGCCAATATAACCGGCAACAACACCATCCTCAACCGCAACCAGCCAAAGGGACAATGGATTCGACAATTCGCCAGCGATGGCATTCTCACTCCACGGCATACTGAAACATTCCGCTTCTAATTGTGCCACCTGATGGATATGATCTTGTGTCATTCGTAAAATATCCATTACTTTGCCTCATACCAGCTTTTTCCCCACTTGGCCTCCGCCAACAAGGGCACACGTAGCTGCGCAACTTTCTGCATTTGTTCACTGACCAAAGCAGCTACGGCCTCAGCATCACGCTCGGGACATTCCACGATCAATTCGTCGTGAACCTGCAACACGAGCTTAGCATCGGGGTATTTTTCAGCTAATGCACTATGAACTCGCAACATTGCCAGCTTGATAAGATCCGCCGCAGAGCCTTGAATCGGCGTGTTCAGCGCAATTCTTTCCGCACCCTGACGAATATTGAAGTTGCTGCTTTTTAGCTCAGGAATATATCTGCGACGACCAAAAATGGTCTTGGTATATCCCATATCCGCCGCCTCCAGAACGACATGCTTCATATAGCTGCGAACTCCGCTGTAGTGGGCAAGATAGTTCTCAATATACCGCTTCGCCTCATACCGGCTGACACCAATATCGTCAGCCAAGGAGAATTCAGAGATACCGTATACAATACCAAAGTTGACCGCTTTTGCGTGTCTGCGCTGCAGGGGTGTTACATCCTCAGCAGCTGTATTGAACACCTGAGAAGCAGTCACAGTGTGAATATCAACACCGCTTACAAACGCATCCTGCATTGCCTGATCCTGGGCAATATGGGCAAGTACACGCAGCTCAATCTGGCTGTAGTCGGCATCCACCAGTACACAACCAGGTTTAGGAATAAACATCTTGCGAATTTCAGCGCCAAGATCAGTCCGCACGGGAATATTTTGCAGATTCGGCTCTGTAGAGGACAATCGACCAGTTGCAGTCACCAAATTCTGGAATGTGGTGTGGATACGTCCATCCTCGCAAATCACCTTCAAAAGTCCCTCGGCATAGGTGGAATTGAGTTTTGTCAGCATGCGGTAATCCATGATTGCAGGCACAATGGGATGCTGACTTTTCAGCTTTTCCAATACTTCTGCATTTGTGGAGTAGCCGGTCTTTGTTTTTCTCACCGGCGGCAGACCCAGTTTATCAAACAACAACTCGCCAAGCTGCTTCGTGGAATTAATATTAAAAGGTCCGTCAGAATAGGAGAATATCAACTTCTCACAATCGGCTATGCGCTGTGTCAGCATTTTACCAAACTGTTCCAGCTGTTCCCGGTCAATCGCTACACCGGTTTTCTCCATATCATACAGAACGAAGCACAGCGGCAATTCCAATTCGTAATACAGTTTTTGCATACCCTGCTTGTTCAGTTCCTCCTCCATGACCGGCCGGAGATTCCAAAGCGCTTCTGCGCAGGCAGCAGCATCGCCGTCATCTACAGTTACACCTAGGAAATTCGTCGCCAGTTTGGAAACGGGATAATCCGACTGAGAGGCATTCAGATCATAGGCCGCTAAAGCAGTGTCGAATATAAAATTGCCCTTATTAAGACCCATCTGATCCAAGCGGTGCAGAGTCAATTTCAGGTCGTGACAAATAACATTGGACACCTTAGGCAGAACGTCATCCAAATACATTGCCTCCATAGGGGTGACCATATAAACACCGTTGCACCAGGCAAAACCGATAGAGCCATCCGGAGCAATATATAATGCACATGTGTCACAACAATCCGGCAACTGGCAGGCTTTCGGCAGGGGTTGACACTTTCGTTCACACGCCGGCGCTTCCAGTTCCATCCCGCGCAGGCCATATCTGTCGATCAGGCGCACAAACTCCAACCGAACAAACAACTGATAAAGTTCTTGCCGGTTATAGGGTCGGATCACCGCATCTGTGGGCGCAAAGTCAATGGGCGCAGTGGTACGAATCGTTGCAAGATCATAAGAAAGATATGCATTATCCTTCCCCTGCTCTAACTTTTCACGAAGCTTGGGTCGAATAGAGGGATCGTCCAGATTTTCATACAGACCATCCAAAGAGCCAAATCGCAGCAAAAGCTCCGTAGCAGTTTTTGGGCCAACACCGGCTACACCGGGAATGTTGTCAGAGGAATCACCCATCAAGGCTTTCAGATCCACCATCTTTTTCGGCTCAAAACCATATTCCTCTGTAAACGCAGGAACATCGTACAAAGTCGCAGTTGTCTGACCCATTCTGGAGATAACAAGCTTTACCTTAACATTTTCGTCGATCAGCTGCAGGCTGTCACGGTCGCCGGTTACAATTACACATTCCCATTCGCAGTTACTGCAAATTCTGCCCACTGTGCCGATCACATCGTCTGCTTCCCAACCCTGACACTCATAAATCGGGATATTCATAGCTTGCAGCACTTGCTTCATTACCGGCATTTGCTGCGCCAGCTCCTCCGGCATTGCATGACGTGTCGCCTTATAGCCATCATATTGCAGGTGGCGGAAAGTCGGACCATGCAGGTCAAAAGCAACACAAACCGCATCCGGCTGTTCCTCTTTTTCCATACGCTCCAAAATATTCAAAAAACCATAGACCGCATGGGTATAAAGGCCGTCACGAGTAGTCAACGGTTTTACGCCGTAAAAAGCCCGGTTGATAACGCTGTTACCATCCAGAATCAGTAATTTCATACTTTTCTCCATTTCGCACCCTGGGGGGTGTCAATGATTTCAATTCCACGTGCTTTCAATTCATCACGGATACGGTCTGCTTCCGCATAGTTCTTAGCTTTCTTAGCTTCCGTACGTGCCGAAACCAATGCATCAATTTCCGGGTCGGCATTGGCAGCCTCCTCCTGCGCCTGCTGCTCCTGCACTTTTTGGGCAGCGGCTATCAAATCGAGGCTCAACACCTTGTCGAAATCAGCCAGTGCAGCCAGCTTGGTGGCATCGTTTGTCTTTGCTTTCAGAACATCATATACGGCAGTGATCGCCAAGGAAGTGTTCAGATCGCCGTTCAGCGCATTAACAAAACGCTCTTTCAAGGCATCAAATGCTGCCTGATCTACATCGCCATCATTTTTCAGTGCAGCAATCTTGCTGATGAGCTTATCGTAGGCAACCACAGCATTGTCAAGATTTTCCCAACTGAACACCAGGTTGCGTCTGTAATGGCTCTGCAGGCAGAACAGACGATATGCCATGGGATTATAGCCTTTCTGTTCCAACAAGCTGACAGTCAGGAATTCACCCTTGGACTTGGACATTTTTCCGTCCTCGGTATTCAGGTGATGGACATGGAACCAATAATTACCCCACTTATGACCGATAAAGCCCTCTGTCTGTGCGATCTCATTGGTATGGTGCGGAAACGCATTATCAATGCCGCCGCAATGGATGTCAAGATCCTGACCCAGGTGCTTCATGGAAATACCGGAACATTCAATATGCCAGCCGGGATAGCCAACACCCCAAGGAGAATCCCACTTCAGCGCCTGATCCTCAAATTTAGACTTAGTAAACCAAAGAACAAAGTCATTCTTGTTGCGCTTGTTGGTATCCTCCTCAACGCCCTCACGAACACCTATGCCCAAGTCTTCCTCGTCATGATCGTTAAAGATATAGTACTTGCCAAGTTTTGCAGTATCGAAATACACATTACCGCCGGCAACATAGGCAAAACCCTTTTCAATCAGACCTTCTACCATCTGAATAAACTCCGGAATACAGCCTGTAGCTGGCTCGACAACATCCGGTTTCTTAATATTCAGCTTATCACAGTCCGCAAAAAACGCATCGGTGTAATACTGGGCGATCTCCATAACGGATTTATTTTCACGCTTTGCGCCCTTGAGCATCTTATCCTCTCCGGTGTCGGCATCCGATGCCAAGTGACCAACGTCAGTGATATTCATAACACGCTTGACGTTGTAACCCATGTAGCGAAGTGCCTTTTCCAGCACATCCTCCATGATATAAGTGCGCAGATTGCCAATATGGGCAAAATGGTAGACCGTCGGTCCGCAGGTATACATTTTTACAACATCCGGGGAATTGGGTTGAAAAAGCTCCTTTTTATGGCTTGCAGAATTATAAAGATACATATTCAGTCCTCCTGAAATCATTTTAATAATAAAAAACACCTCTTGCGCCAAAGCACAAGAGGCGGGTCAGACAACTCGCGGTTCCACTCTCATTTATCACTCAAAAACGATTCGCTCAGGAACGCACTTTCCCTGCATAACACCTGTCCGGGCTTACAGCCAATGACCCCGACTCTCTGAAGGATAACAACAGCTACTCTTTTCCATCACAGCGATATTATTTGTTGTTATTTTACCATTTTAATCGCGCATTTGTCAAGGATTACCTATGTCGAAAATTGCATATTTGCGTTGCCAGCATGAAATATATGTGTTATACTATCCGCAACAAGGAGGTATCTGCCATGAAACGATATATCGCCATATTTTTAGCATTGTGTCTGATACTTATAACAGCAGGATGCAAAAAGCAAGATTTCCCCGCAGAAACCGTGAGCACAACCGCTCCCACAACGCAGACTATCGTAGACGACAATTACACCGTTGAGCAAATTCCTATGGTTGCAGTATCCTTGCCTGCCGTCACACAAACCGATTATGCATCAGACGGCGAAGCTGTATTTCATTATAGCTACCAAAATATATCTCTGATCGTTCCCGATCCGGAGGTCGCCGATAAAGTAATCCTGGATTTTTTGAATCGAACAGATTTTCAAGAGCAAGCAGATCAGTTGCTGATCGCTGCGCAGAACGCCTATGAAGCAGATAAACAATATTGGCACCCCTACACTGTTCAAATAAACTACACACCTATGCGTGTTGATCAGGCTGTGTTAAGTCTGACCGGTTATCAAGCCGTTCACACAGGAGAAGTGCATCCCGTAACTAATTACAACTCTTATAATTATGATATATTAACGGGTGAAATATTACATTTATCTGATATTCTGTCGCCGGATGTGAAAATGGACGGGATCGCTGGGATGGTCACAGACATACTCGCACAGCAAGAAAAAGATATATATATTAGCGCCGGCTATTCTGAAACCGTATTTGATCGGTTTACGAAACCAGTTGACGATGATTGGGATTGGTACTTTAGCAACGATGGCCTTTGTTTCTACTTTGAACCATACGATATTGCACCGTATGGCTCCGGTGTGATTACTGCCCGAATTCCCTATGATAGTCTATCCGGAATTCTGAAAGATGAATACTTCCCCAGAGAGGCCGATGTAGTAAAAGGCGAAGTTGCGGGTATGGTATTTGCCGAGGAACTGACGCAGTTCACACAACTTGCAGAAATCGTAGTAAACAAGGGCAGCGACAAAGTCCTGCTGTACACCAACGGACATGTGCAAAACCTGCGCATTATTTCCGGCAGCTGGTCTGCAGATGCCAAGAACTTCACAGCAGAAAACACCATATTTGCCACGGATAACTTAACGCCCGGCGATGCCATTATGGTTGAAGCCAATCTTTCCGGATCACTTCCGGAGCTTATGCTACAATACGACAGCAACGGAAGCTGTACTGATGTTTTTATCACACTTGACCGCACCAATAACATTGTAAAGCTTATCCAGTAATGACCTTATCAAAGTCCGGCCTATTGGCCGGACTTTTTCTATATGATTTTATAATACCCATAAGTTCCGGACTTAAATATGCAAGCGCAATCAGATTTGGAATCGCCATCAAACCATTTACGATTTCAGACATCATCCATACGGTTTCTGTTCGTAGTGCAGCGCCGATCACAACTACGATTGCTTGCAAATATACCATCTTTTTCCAAATATCTTCACCAAAGAGGTACTGTGCGCAGCGCAGTCCGTATAATCCCCATCCTAGCACTGTAGCGATGGCAAAACAGCACAAGCCGATGGTAATCGGCACACTGACCCAATTGCCGACAATTGCGCTAAACGCATCTACCGTTAAACAGATTCCGGTATCCGACCCATACGGAATTATGACACCACTACTAAAATCACCACCGCAGTCAAGGTGCAAATAACGATGGTATCCAAAAACACCTCAACGATTCCCATCAGGCCCTGTTCTACCGGATGCTTTACATTTGCGGAGCTGTGGGCAATAGCCGCTGTTCCCATTCCGGCTTCATTTGTGAAAACACCTCTGGATGTGCCGCTTCGCATAGCGATAAACACAGACCCCAGTGCGCCGCCGGTAACAGCTTTCGGTTGAAATGCACCACGAAAAATGGAAGCAAATGCCGTAGGTATGTAATCTACACGAATCAGCAAAACTGCCGCACCGAGCAGCATATAACCAACCGCAGCAAACGGCACAATTTTTTCTGCAATCAATCCAATTCTTTTAGCCCCACCTAGCAGAATCGCAGTAATTAAAACCGCCAGAATCACACCAAACAGCAAATTCAATGCCGTTGAAGTACGAATCCCAAATGCCCACAGCGTACTGTTTACACTGCTGATTACTGTATTGATCTGGGTTGCATTGCCAACCCCAAAAGAGGCCACAACACCAAAAAAGCAATACATAGATGCCAGCCATTTCCAGCGTTTTCCCATTCCCCTGCTGATCATATACATAGGTCCGCCGACCCACTCACCTGCCGTGTTTTTCATCCGGTATTTTATGGACAACACAACCTCCGCAAACTTAGTGACCATGCCGAAAATCGCACTGATCCACATCCAAAAAATAGCGCCTGCGCCGCCAATGGCAATCGCACCGGCAACACCGGCTAAATTTCCTGTACCAACTGTTGCTGCCAATGCCGTACAAAGCGCCTGATAGGCAGATACTTCTGATCCGGCATTTTTGTTCTTGTTAAATTGCTTGAATAGCGTTCTGATTGCTTCCGGAAGTAATCTGATCTGAATAATGCCGGTGCGCAAACTCAGGTAAAAACCCACGCCTAAAATCAATATCAGTGTAGGCGCACCCCAAACAAAATCATGTATCATTGCCAGAAAATCAAACATATATGCCTCCAAAAAAAGCAGTCCCTCTTACGAGGAACTGCTTTTGTACTATTCCCATGTGGCCCAGATTTCCGGGCAGTAACCCAATGTTACATATTTTCCATTTCGAACGATCGGTGTACGCATCAATGCAGGCTGATCAAAAACGATATCCTCTTTTGTGCGTACATCATCCATGTATCGCATATTGGTGACATCCTGGGACTTATTATCCCAATCGATCAGATTGTCGATTCCGCCTATGCCACGCAAAACAGCATCAAATTCCTTACCGGACAAACCGTACCGGATCAGATCCACGTATTGATACTTTATGCGGCGTTCTTTAAAATATCGCTCTGCTTTCTTTGTATCAAAGCATTTATTTTTTCCAAAAATCTGAATGTTCAATAACATACCTCCATTAAACACAGACCGGATGACGGAACGGCCGGACCGGCATCAGAACGCTTCCCACCAAAGAGTTGCGAAATACTGTCCGGTTGGCGCTGCATAGTACCGACTTCCAATAATGTTCCCACCATAATGCGCACCTGATGCTGCAAAAATCCATTGCCGGTAACCGTAAAAACAACTTCATCACCCTGCCGTTCAACAGTGAAGCTGTGAATGGAACGGATGGTAGATTTTTTCATATTTTTGTTGCCGCAGAAAGCAGAAAAATCATGGGTGCCAACAAATTCCGCTGCAGCCAAATTCATCTGTTCGATATCCAAAGGCACAGGATCAATATGCACAAATCGGCGATCAAAAACACAGGGGATCTCGCTGTTCCACAAGCGGTAACGATAAGTTTTTGTCTTTGCGTTCAAACGTGCATGAAAACGAGGGGATACATTTTTACAACTATAGACACCAATATCCTCCGGCAAGTATGTGCGCAGATCTTTCAGAATTTCATCACAGGGCATATCGCTGTTGCAGTGAAAATTGGCCACCTGGCCCACAGCATGAGTACCGGCATCCGTTCTGCCGCTGCCGCTAATCTGCACTTCCTCACCCAAAATCCGGGAAAGCGCCGTCTCCAATTTTTCCTGGATGGTGTTGCCGCCGCCGGGAAGTCTTTGCCAGCCCTTATAGCGAGTTCCATCATAACAAATATCAAGCCGCAGATTTCGCATAATTTAAAAGTTCCTCTCTTGCTTCCCGTTCATTGTCAGCAGAAAACAGAAAATTACCTCTGTTGTCATACACCTGAACATGTCCGGACACATTGCAAATGGAATACATTGTCATCACCCTTTCGGTTTATTTGACAACATATTATCGCATTATTGGTGTAATAAAACGGACTATATTTCCGTCACTTCATTTATCCAATCCAAAATATCCTGATAAACTCGATCCTTGTTCCGTTCGTGGAGTAATTCATGACGGCGAGTAGGATAAAGGCGCAGAACCACAGCATCAATACCATGTCCCAAAAGCGCATAATACAGCTTATTCACACCCTCACCATACATTCCCACCGGATCTTCAGTGCCGGAAATTAACAGCAAAGGCAGCGATGCTTTGATATGATTCAGATTCTCATCCCGCTGAACCCACTCGATTCCGGTCAAAAGATCCAGCATCAATCCGCATTTGACTGTAAAATCACTTAATGGATCAGAAAGAAATGCCTTTACCGACTCAGGATCGCTATTGGTCCAATCATAAGCTGTCTGGGGTTCGTCGATGGCAAAATTGAAAGCGCCGACAACAAAATCAAACAGTCTTTTGTTAGGCTCTTTATCGCCGGATATTCGACACGCCGTCTCGCCCAGGCGAATTCCGGCATGTAGCGCCGGCTCAAGCTGCCAGCCACTGCCACACAAAATACATCCGCTAATATTGGCATCGGGATATTTTTCAAGAATCGTCAGCGACATATAAGATCCCATGGAATGACCCAACAGAATATATGGCAGGTCAGGAAATTCTGCAGCCGTATCCTTGAGCAGTGCATAACTGTCATCCACCGCCGAAAACCAACCGCCGTTGAAATAGCCACGAACTGTCCCCATGCCACCGGATCTGCCGTGTCCCATGTGATCCTCCGCAACAACAACAAAACCACGCTCTGTCATCCAGCGGGCAAAATCATCGTAACGCTCTGCATGGTCCACGATTCCATGAATAATCTGCAAAACTGCCACCGGTTTACTTTCCGGCTCCCAGCGACGGTAATGGATCATGCCTGCGCCGCAGGAGTGATACCATAAATCCTTTACCACCACGTTAGTTTACCACCTCATAGCCGGCATCGGTAATCGCCTTTTTGAGCACCTCTGTCTGGGCAGTACCCTGGACAGTCACTTGCTTTTCTTTCAGATCAACAACTGCATCCACAGTACCGGGCACGTCCTTGCAAACCTGCTCTACACGAGCCTTACAATGGGTGCACATCATACCTTCAACTTTAATTATAACTTCCATTTTCTGTTCCTCCTTAACAGTTTGACACTCAGAAATATCTTTTTCCTTTTTACCGCAACGAGGCAAAAATAAACGCAGTCTTAAAGCATTGCTGACAACAAACAACGAACTCAAACTCATGGCAGCAGCGCCGAGCATAGGATTTAGTTGCAATCCAAAGGCAGGATACAAAATACCTGCAGCAATTGGAATTCCCAAAATATTGTAGAAAAATGCCCAAAACAGATTCTGCCGGATATTCCGAATCGTTGCTTTACTTAGTTCGATTGCATGGCAAACGCTGGTTAGCGAACTATTCATCAAAACCACATCTGCAGACTCTATCGCCACATCCGTTCCTGCGCCGATTGCCATACCCACATCAGCCGTAACCAGTGCCGGCGCATCGTTAATGCCATCGCCAACCATCAGAACTCGGTGACCCTGCTTGCGCAGATCCTCCACCACCTTGGCCTTGTCAGCAGGTAAAACGTCAGAAACCACATGGTCAATGCCGGCATCAGCGGCAATCGTTTGCGCAGTCGCCTGATTGTCGCCGGTGAGCATAACGACTTTTAAGCCCAATGCACGCATAGCTTCAATAGCATCAGCAGAATCTGCTTTCAGGGTATCTGCCGCAGCCAGCGCACCTAAATAAACCTGATCCTCAGAAGCAAAATAGAGGGGTGTTTTTCCTTGCGCTGTCAGGTTTGACAAATTGGGAATTTCTACACAAAGTTCCTCCATCAAACGCTGATTTCCGCCATAATAAACCTTATCATCGATTCTACCACACACGCCACGTCCGGGCAGCGTTCTGAAGTCCTCTGCAGCTGTATATGCCATGTTGCCGATCCGTTCCATCACAGCCACGGCAAAAGGATGCTCCGATCTGCACTCCAGTGCAGCCGCCACAAGCAAAAGCCGATCTGCATCCAAATTGCCCGGCAAAACATCCGTAACAGAGGGTTTGCCCACGGTCAGCGTGCCGGTTTTATCCAGCACCACTGTGTTGACCTTATGCAGATTTTCCAAAGCCTGCGCAGTCTTGAACAGAACACCCATGCCGGCGCCCCGTCCAGTGCCCACCATGATAGCGACAGGTGTGGCAAGGCCCAATGCGCATGGGCAAGAAATTACCAACACAGCAATCGCCGTTGTCAGCGCAAATTCAAACCCAAATCCGGCGATCATCCAAACAGTAAATGCCACCAATGAAATAGCCATAACAACCGGCACAAAAACCCCGGCAATCTTATCTGCCAAACGGGCGATCGGCGCTTTTGATCCACCCGCCTCCTCTACCATGCGAATTACTTGCGCTAAGGTAGTATCCTCGCCTATACGATCCGCACGAATTTCTAAATACCCCTCTGTGTTGATCGTGGCTGTGGCAACGTTATCACCTACCGCTTTATCTACCGGTACACTTTCACCGGTCAATGCGCTTTGATCGACTGCGCCACGACCTGCCACAACAGTTCCGTCAATCGGAACATTTCCACCAGAGCGAACGATCACAACATCGTCAACTACGACCTGATCAACCGGGATTTCTGTTTCTACACCGTCACGGCGAACAACTGCCACCTGGGGACGCAGATCCATTAATTGACGGATTGCATCGCCGGTTTTGCCTTTCGCTCTTGTCTCTAAATATTTTCCCAGCGTAATAAGCGTCAAGATCATAGCTGCAGATTCAAAATACAGATCATGACTATAGGCAGCCACTGTTTCCATATCACCATGCATCTGCGCCTGCGCCATGCAGAACAAAGCGATCACACCGTAAACCAAAGCAGCACCTGATCCAACCGCAATCAGCGAGTCCATATTAGGAGCACGATTCCAAAGCGCTTTTAGGCCCTTTGTATAATAGCTGCGATTCAGAAAAACTACCGGCAGCGTCAGTACAAGCTGCAGTAGCGCAGCAATCAGCGCATTTTCCACTCCATGATACCATGACGGCATTGGTAACCCAATCATATGCCACATAGTAAAATACATCAAAACCAACAAAAAAGCAGCAGAAGGTATCAGGCGACGCTTCATTTTCACAAGAGCGTCACTTGCAGCTGTGGTTTTCTCTATTTTTCCGTTTGTCAAGTAAGCATCATAACCAGCTTGCCGTACAACACGAATGACATCATCAGAAACACGGTCACTGTCGGCATGCACGGTCATGCTACCGGACAGAAGATTGACTTCCACCAAAGTTACGCCGGCTACCTGCGATGTCACTTTTTCCACACGAGCAGAACAAGCTGCGCAGGTCATTCCAGCGACCTTAAAGTTAATTTTCATATACCTACCTCCTTCGAGGGATTTATTGACACAATGCTACATTTATGTTAATATTCTACCATAGTAATACGAAATTACAAGTATATACTTCTACTATAAGAAACCAGCCCAGCTTAAAAGGAGATTTAGATTATGAAAATCAAGATCACATCTGACAGCACTTGCGATCTTCCCCGTGAACTGGTTGAAAAATATAATATCACACTTGTTCCTCTGACTATTATCAAAGACGGCGTGGCATTTAAGGACAACGTAGATATCACACCTGCTGATATTTTTGCCCATGTGGCAGCCGGCGGCGACCTGTGCTCTACCACCGCAATGAACGTAGGTGAATATGTAGATTGGTTCGGTAAATTTACCGATGAATACGATGGAATCCTGCATATCAATTTGGGTTCCGGTTTTTCCTCCAGCTACCAGAACGCCTGTATCGCATCCGAGGATTTCGAGAATGTTCGTGTTGTTGACTCCATGAACCTTTCTACCGGACAGGGTCTTGTTGTATTAAAGGCATGCGAATTGGCTAAAGAATGCACCAGTCTAGACGAATTGCAGGAAAAAGTACAAGCTTTCTGCAGCCGTGTTGAATCTAGCTTCCTGCTGGATCAGCTGAACTACATGGTAAAGGGTGGTCGCTGCTCCTCTGTGGTCGCTTTGGGCGCAAATCTGCTGAACCTGAAGCCTTGCATCGAGGTGAAGGACGGCAAGCTGACCGTTGTCAAGAAGTACCGTGGTAATTACGCAAAGTGCCTTGCAAGCTATGTGAAAGAACGGCTTTCCAATCGTGACGACCTGAACGATGAAACACTGTTTGCAACACGCACGCCTATATCCGAAGATTGTCTAACTGCAGTTAAAGTAGCAGTAGACGAATACGCAAACTTTAAGAATATCTACTGGACCGAGGCCGGCTGTACCGTTTCCTGCCATTGCGGCCCCGGTACCCT